>NZ_JBZVFJ010000023.1:0-31692 GCF_058402725.1 Fundidesulfovibrio sp.
ATTGATTTTAATTTTGAAAAACATTTCATGTTTTTCAAAATCACGACACTAGCCGGTGTCGGCGCATACACCTTGGCCGCCATCTTACCGTAGCCCCCTTTCAACGCCGTCCGCGCCCCTCGCCGGGGAGGGCTGGTGGCGCGGCGTCCCGCGATGCGGGGCGCTGGCGGCTATCCGAGGTTCTTGGCCACGAAGTCCCAGTTGACGAGCTTGTCGAGGAACTCCTTCACATAGTCGGCGCGGCGGTTCTGGTAGTCCAGGTAGTAGGCGTGCTCCCAGACGTCCACGGTGAGCAGGGGTTTCTGGTTGTTGACGAGGGGGTTCATGGCGTTGGGCGTCTTGACCACCTTGAGCGTGCCGCCGTCGTCCACGAGCCAGGCCCAGCCGCTGGCGAACTGGGTCATGGCGGCCTCGGAGAAGGCCTTCCTGAATTCGTCGAGCCCCCCGAAGGCGGCCTTGAGGGCGTCGGCGAGCTTGCCCGCGGGCGCGCCGCCTCCGCCCTTCTTCATGCAGGAGAAGTAGAAGGTGTGGTTCCAGGCCTGTGCGGAGTTGTTGAAGAGGCCCACGCTGGCTGCGTCCTTGGAGGCGTCCAGGAAGACGCGCTCCAGGGTGAGCCCGGCGGTGGGCTTGCCTTCCAGGGCCTTGTTCATGTTGTCGTAGTAGGCCTTGGCGTGCTTGCCGTAGTGGAAGGAGAGGGTACGGGCGCTGATGACGGGTTCCAGGGCGTCTTCGGGGTAGGGAAGTGCCGGGAAGGGGAACACGGCGGCTCCTTGGGCGCTGGCCGCGCCCGGGAAGAGGGTTGCGGCGGCGGCCGTGGCGGCCGTGGCGGCGGCCAGGGCGTTGAACTGCCTGCGGGTGAGGAGTCCGTTGTCTTCGGGAGTCATGGGGGCTCCTTTGGGCCTGGTGTGGGATGGCCGTGGGGCTTCCAGGCCTGAGGGTATCTGACCGCCTCGGGGAGCGGTGTCAAGAGGGCCGGGGACGGGGGCGTGATCAGGAGCGGGCGAGGAGGAAGATGCCGTAGGTGGCGCGCAGGTTGGGCAGCAGGCGCAGGACGAGCCCGCCCCGGGAGGCCGGATCGGTCTTGACGGCCACGGCTTCGAGGATGGTGAAGCCGAAGCGGTTGCAGAAGCGGTGGAAGTCCCGGAAGGTAATGACGCGGATGTTGGGGGTGTCGTGCCAGTCGTAGGGCAGCTCGGGGGTGACGGGGGCGTGGCCCTGGAAGAAGAGCTGGCAGCGGTTGCGCCAGTGGGCGAAGTTGGGGAAGCTGACCACGGCGCGCTTGCCCACGCGAAGCATCTGGCGGATGAGGTCGAGAGGTTCCGCCACCTGCTGGAGGGTCTGGGAGAGCACGACGAAGTCGAAGGCGTTGTCCGGGTAGTCGCGCACTTCGTCGGCCATGTCGCCCTGGAGGATGGAGACGCCCCGGCTGATGCCGGTCGCGGCCTTCTCCTCGTCCTGCTCCACGCCGAAGCCCTGCACGCCCTTGGCGTCGTGGAGGTGCTGGAGCAGTTCGCCCTGGCCGCAGCCCAGGTCGAGCACCTTGGACCCGGGGGCGATCCAGGAGGCCACGAGGTCGAGGTCGTAGCGGATCACGGGAGGCCCCGCCGGAGGTCGCGCCCGAGGTCGCGGCGCGTGCGTTCGAGGTGTCCGGCGATGAGCCCCGAGAGGCGCGGGCTGTCCAGGAGGAAGGCGTCGTGCCCCCACTGGGCCTCGATCTCGCAGAAGCTCACGTCGCGTCCGGCGCGCTTGAGGGCCTGGACCAGCTCGCGGGACTGGTAGGTGGGGTAGAGCCAGTCGGAACTGAAGGAGACCACCAGGAAGCGGGTGTCGCCCCGGGAGAAGGCCTTGGTGAGGGAGCCCTGGCCGTGGGTCGCGCCCAGGTCGAAGTAGTCGGCGGCGCGGGTGATGTAGAGGAAGCTGTTGGCGTCGAAGCGCTCCACGAACTTGCGGCCCTGGTAGCGCAGGTAGGATTCCACCTGGAAGTCGGCGTCGAAGCTGAAGGAGAAGTCGGCGCGGTCCTGGAGCCCGCGTCCGAACTTGTGGCGCATGGCCTCGTCGGAGAGGTAGGTGATGTGGCCGATCATGCGGGCCACGGCCAGGCCGTGGGCGGGTTTGGGGCCGTGGTAGTAGTCGCCGCCGTTCCAGTCTGGGTCGGCCACGATGGCCTGGCGGGCCACCTCGTGGAAGGCGATGTGCAGGGCGGAGTGCTTGGCGGCGGTGGCCAGGGCGATGGCGGAGACCACGGTCTCGGGGTAGCGGGCGGCCCATTCGAGCACCTGCATGCCGCCCATGGAGCCCCCAACGGCGGCGAGCACGCGCCTGACGCCCAGGTGGTCCAGCAGGGCCTTCTGGGCGCGGACCATGTCGCCGATGGTGAGCACGGGAAAGGTCAGCCCCCAGGGCTTGCCGGTCTCGGGGTTGAGGCTGGCGGGCCCGGTGGAGCCCATGCAGCCGCCGAGCACGTTGGAGCAGATCACGAAGTGCCGGCTGGTGTCGATGCCCTTGCCCGGGCCGATCATCACCTCCCACCAGCCGGGCTTGGGGTCGGCCCCGTGGTAGACGCCCGCCGCGTGGGAGTCTCCCGTGAGGGCGTGGCAGACGAGCACGGCGTTGGCGCCGTCGGGGTCGAGGGTTCCGCAGGTCTCGTAGGCCAGGGTGACGGGGCCGATGGCCGCGCCGCTCTCCAGGACGAAGGGTTCGTCCTGGGCGAAGGTGAAGAAGCGTTTCTCCACCGGCCCAACGCTGGGGCCGCCGGGGGAGTGGTCGGCGTATTCGCTCATGGACCGTTTGTTCTCACAGGCAGTGGGGCGAGTCCAGGGCCTGGGCCATGGCCTGGGAGAGTTCCTCCTGCAGGGCGCGGCAGGCCGGGAGATCCCGGGCGCGGGCGGCGGCCTCCAGTTCGGAGGCGGCGCGGGCCACCACCGGGGCGCAGACCACGGCGGCCATGCCCTTGAGGGTGTGGGAGAGGCTGGCGGCGGCATCGAGGTCCTGCCCGTCCAGGGCCTGGGCGATGGCTGCGAGGTCCGCCGGGCCGTTGGTCCTGAAAAGGGCGAGCAACTCGGGGAGGCAGTCCTCAATGTCCGCGAACCGGCTGGCGCGCGCCTCCAGATCGAAGGGCGGGCACGTTCCGCAGCGGGTGGGAGACAGGCTTTCGTCCATTGTTCCGTGGCCTTGCCGGGTGCTCCGGCGTGCAGTGGCGCTCACTGATAGGAAAGCCTCTTTTTCCACAAGCCGTTTCGAATTTCAAGGCCATGCCCGGCGCGGCTGGTGACAGGCCCCCCGCTTTGCGGCTATGCCACGGGGATTCCAGCACGAGGTGCAGCCATGCGAAGCAAGCTCATGACCGGCGGGGTCGAGAAGGCCCCCCACCGCTCCCTTCTCCACGCCCTGGGCCTTACCCGCGAGGAGATCGACCGGCCCCTGGTGGGCGTGGTCAACTCCGCCAACGAGATCGTCCCCGGGCACATCCACCTGGACACCATCGCCACGGCCGTGAAGGCCGGGGTACGCTCGGCCGGAGGCACGCCGCTCGAATTCCCGGTGATCGGGGTCTGCGACGGCCTGGCCATGAACCACGCGGGCATGCGCTTCTCGCTGCCCTCGCGCGAGATCATCGCCGATTCCATCGAGATCATGGCCACGGCGCACCCCTTCGACGCCCTGGTGTTCATCCCCAACTGCGACAAGACCGTGCCCGCCATGCTCATGGCCATGCTGCGTCTGGACATCCCCTCCATCCTGGTCTCGGGCGGCCCCATGCTGGCCGGGGCCTCGGCGGGCGGCCCCGTGGACCTCATCAGCGTCTTCGAGGCCGTGGGCCGCGTGCGCCGGGGCGAGATGGACGAGGCCCAGCTGGCCGACCTGGAGCTCAAGGCCTGCCCCGGCTGCGGCTCCTGCTCGGGCATGTTCACGGCCAACTCCATGAACTGCCTCTCGGAGTCCATCGGCCTGGCCCTGCCCGGCAACGGCACCATCCCCGCCGTGACCGCAGAGCGCGTGCGCCTGGCCAAGACCGCCGGGGCGCGCGTGATGGAGCTTCTAAGGAACAACGTGACGCCCCGCAAGATCGTCACCTCCGCCGCCGTGGCCAACGCCGTGACCATGGACATGGCCCTCGGCTGCTCCACCAACACCGTGCTCCATCTGCCCGCCATCTTCGCCGAGGCGGGCCTGGACCTCACCCTGGACATCTTCGACGCCGTGAGCGCGCGCACCCCCAACCTCTGCAAGCTCTCCCCGGCCGGGCGCCACCACATCGAAGACCTGCACCGCGCCGGCGGCATCCCGGCCGTGATGAACGCCCTGGCCAAACGCGGGCTCATCGACACCTCCGCGCTCACCGTCACGGGGGCCACCGTGGCCGAGAACCTCAAGGCCCTCGCCCCCGACATCCGCGACCCCGACGTGATCCGCGACGCCGCCCCCTATTCGGAACAGGGCGGCATCGCGGTGCTCAAGGGCTCGCTGGCTCCCGAGGGCGCGGTGGTGAAGCAGTCGGCCGTGGCCCCGGAGATGATGCGCCGCACCCTCACCGCCCGCTGCTTCGACTCGGAAGAAGAAGCCTACAAGGCCATCCTGGCAGGGGAGATCGTGCCCGGTCTGGCCGTGATCATCCGCTACGAAGGCCCGCAGGGCGGCCCGGGCATGCGCGAGATGCTCTCGCCCACGGCGGCCATCATGGGCATGGGCCTGGGCTCGGACGTGGCGCTCATCACCGACGGGCGCTTCTCGGGCGGCACGCGCGGCCCGGCCATCGGCCACGTCTCCCCCGAGGCGGCCGAGGGCGGCCCCATCGGCCTGGCGCGCGACGGGGACGTGGTGGAGATCGACATCCCCGCCCGCAGGATGGACCTCATGGTCTCCGAGGAGGAGCTTGCGGCGCGCCGCGCGGCCTTCAAGCCCGTGGAAAAGCCCCTGCCCTCGGGACTCTTGCGCCGCTACGCGCGCAGCGTGAAGTCTGCCGCCCACGGCGCGGCCTACAAGGACTAGCGCCCTGCCGCCCACGGCGCGACCACGACAAACCGCCACAGACAACAACGCAAAAGCCCGGCGCGCCGATGGCGCGCCGGGCCTTCCGCTTCCGCGTGCACTTGCGGGCTATCCGGCCTTTTTGGCCTGAGAATAGGCCGAGAAGGCCTTGTTCATGGAGGCGCCCAGCGAGGGCGCGGCCACGGCGGTCTGGCTGGAGAGCGGCACGGGGCCGCGCGAGGTCTGCACCGGAGCGGGAGCCTTGGGCGCGAACTCGGGGGTGTTGATCTGGGCGAAGGCGTCCCGGATGCCCGTGAGGACGCCGATCACCTCGTCCACGAGCTTCTGGTCCATGCGCATGTTGGCCATGAGCAGCTTGGTGGAGCACAACAGGTAGAGCTTGCGAAGGTTCTCCGCCAGTTCGCCGCCCTTCTGGGGGTTGAGGCTGCCCTGAAGCTCCGCGAGCACGTCCAGGGCCTTGGAGATCAGGATGCCCTTCTTGGCGTAGTCCTTGGCCTCCATGCGCTCCTTGGCCTGTCGCAGGAACTTGAGCGCTCCGTCGAAGAGCATGATGAGCAGGTCCCCCTGGGTGGTGGTGGTCACCTGCGTCTGGAAATATGCTTGCGTCGCCTTGTACATGATGCGTCTCTCCTTGCGCCTATGCCTTGGAAATCTGCGAGATCTGGCTGGAGAGCTGCCCCTGGATCTGGCTGTACTGGCCCAGGAGAGCGTCCAGCCGGGCGAACCGGTTGCGCATGTGCGTTTCCATGGCGGAGATGCGTCTGTTCTCGCTGTCGATCTTCTTCTGGATGTTGTCTGAGATGGTCACGTAGTTCTTCTGGAGGATGTTCAACGGCCCCGTGTCGGCGTTGGTCAGGTCGGCCAGTTCGTCCACCAGTTCCGGGGCCTTGCCCAGGCGCAGGTAGACGTTGTGGCTGTAGGAGCCGTTGGTGAGGTCGTTGACGCGCACCACCATACCGGCCTCGTCCTGCCCCGCCGCGCCGGTGATGGTGGCGGAGTTGGAGGAGAAGCTGGCCGCGTGGCCGTTGATGGTGGCCGAGGTGATCTTGCCGCCGGCAACGGTGTACTGCACGTTGTACTCGCCGGCCTTGGTGATGCCCTGGATGTAGGACGAATAGCTGATCTGTGCCGAGTCGGTGTCGCCCGAGTACTGTGCGGCGAAGATTTTCCCCACGGCCAGCGGGTCGGCCTCCAAGGCTTCCTTGAACTCTTCCTCGTCCAGGATGATCTGGCCGAAGGTGGCGGAGCCCTCCACGGAGTCCGTGGACAGCCCGAGCGGCGAAAGAGAAGTGTAGCGGTCCGTGGCGCTGTTGAAGCCGATGCCGGGCGCGGCGGTGATGTTCTGCATGATCGTGCCGATGATCTGCAGGCCGTAGTTGCCCGTGAGGATGGACCCCTCCTTGGTGGTGGAGTCGAATTTGGTGAGGTCGCGCACTTGTTTGCGAACGGTGTTCACCTGGTTCACGAAGGTGCGCACGTTCTCCAGAACGGCGTCTTCGTCCGTGCCCACGGTGAGCGTGCCCGCCCCGGAATTCTTGAGCGAGAGGGAGATGCCCGTCACCACGTCGCTGATGGTGTTGCTGGCGCGCGAGATCCAGGCGTTGGAGAGCGGCCAGTTGTTGATCTTGATTTGGGCGTCCTGGTTGGTCTGGGTGGTTCTGAAGGAAGCGTTGCTGAATCCCGGCAGGGTGGAGCTGGATGCCACCACAAGAGATGCCGAAGCGCCCGTATCGAGTCCGCGCAGCTGCATGTAATACTTCGTTCCGTCGAAGAGCACGCTCGCACGCACGCCGTTGTTGGAAGGGTTGGCGTTGATGATGGCTGCGAGGTCGTTGATGCTGGCGCTGGCGGGAACGGCGTTTGAAACGGTGACGCCCTTGTAGGTGTAGTTGAAGCTCACCGCAGTCGCCTGCGAGTTGATGTCTTCCGTATTGGTATTGTATCCTGTCCCAGTCACCATCATCTTGTTTTGCGCCAGCTGCTTCACCGTGTAGGTGTACGTGCCGGACTCGGCCTCGCCGCCCGCCGTGGCCGTGAGAACGGAACTGTCCGTGGAGTCGGCGGACTTCTTGAGGAACTCGTTCACGGTGTCCATGCCCTGCAGCGTGGTGCGCAGGGAGAGCATCTTGGAATTGAGATCCTTGAAGGCCGTGTTCTTGGTCAGCCAGGACTTCTGCCAGGTCTGGTAGGTCTTTACGCGGCCCTGCTCCACCTCCACCAGCTTCTTGATGAGGGTGTCGAAGTCCGTGCCGCTGCCCAGGCCCGCGAAATAGACCTGACCTGATGTGCTCGTTCCCGACGTGGCGTCGCCGATTGCCATGGCCGCACCCCTAGGTAAATTTTTCCCGGGCTTTCGCCGTGACCGGAAGCTAGCAAGCTTCGCGCCGTGCCCGGACATCCGGGCCGTGAAGCCGGGGGTGCGGCTTCGCGTGCATCGCGCGGCCCGCGCCGCGAGGCCTTCCAAGCTGAAACGGCCGGGCCTCGCGGCCCGGCCGTTGGGTTCCCCTCTCCTTCCTGGTTCCCGGCTAGCCGAGGAGCTGCATGGCCATCTTCGGCAGGCTGTTTGCCTGCGAGAGCATGGCGATGGCGGACTGGGTGAGGATCTGCGAGCGGACGAAGCTCGTCATTTCCTCGGCCACGTCCACGTCGGAGATCTGCGACTCGGCGGCCTGGAGGTTCTCAGCCTGGATCTGCAGGTTCTGCACGGTGTTCTCCAGGCGGTTCTGCAGCGCGCCCAGGTTGGCGCGGATCTTGTCCTTGGAGATGATGGCCGTGTTCAGCTGCTCCAGGGCCTTCTGCGCCAGCTCCTGGGTGGAGATGGAGCGGCCTTCCGAGCTGCTAGCCGCGCCGATGCCCACGCCCAGGGCCGAGGCCGTGGAGTTGTTGATCTGGACGTAGTAGTAGTCTTCCGCCGAAAGGTTGCCGGTGCCGAAGTGCACCTTCAACTTGCCCGTGGCCACCAGCCCGGCCCCGGAGTGGGTCGAGCCCGAGAGGTTGCCGTTGAGCAGGTAGATGCCGTTGAAGTCGGTGGCGTTGGCGATACGGGTGATTTCCGAGGCCATGGCCTGGTACTCGGAGTCGATGATCAGGCGCTGGTCCGAGGTGTAGGTGCCCGTGGCGGCCTGGGTCGCCAGCTCCTTCATGCGGATGAGCTTTTCGTCGATGACGCCCAGCGCGCCGTCGGCGGTCTGGATCATCGAGATGGCGTCGTTGGCGTTGCGCACGCCCTGGTTGAGGGAGGCGATGTCCGAGCGCATGAGTTCGCGCACGGCCAGGCCGGCGGCGTCGTCGGCCGCGGTGCCCACGCGAAGGCCGGACGACAGGCGGCGGGTGGAGACGCCCAGTTCGGAGTACGACTGGGACAGGTTCCGGGCCGCGTTCATTGCCATCAAGTTGTGGTTGATAACGAGAGACATGGCGATTCCTCCGTGAATGTGGGTGGCATCCTTGCCTCGGCGCAACCGGGACCTTCCCGTTCGTCCGGGACCCTGCCCCGGCCGTGGCGCGCCGCCTTTGACCCTCTTATCGTCCGGTTTCCGATATCCCTTTAGGCCTTTTCGGCCACTGCGCGAAAAACGGAGAAGGCCGGCCCGGCATCGCCGGACCGGCCTCCAAGTGCGGAAGGCTGGCCGCCCTCCGGGCTAGCCGAGGAGCTGCATGGCCATCTTCGGCAGGCTGTTGGCCTGCGAGAGCATGGCGATGGCGGACTGGGTGAGGATCTGCGAGCGGACGAAGCTCGTCATTTCCTCGGCCACGTCCACGTCGGAGATCTGCGACTCGGCGGCCTGGAGGTTCTCAGCCTGGATCTGCAGGTTCTGCACGGTGTTCTCCAGGCGGTTCTGCAGCGCGCCCAGGTTGGCGCGGATCTTGTCCTTGGAGATGATGGCCGTGTTCAGCTGCTCCAGGGCCTTCTGCGCCAGCTCCTGGGTGGAGATGGAGCGGCCTTCCGAGCTGCTAGCCGCGCCGATGCCCACGCCCAGGGCCGAGGCCGTGGAGTTGTTGATCTGGACGTAGTAGTAGTCTTCCGCCGAAAGGTTGCCGGTGCCGAAGTGCACCTTCAACTTGCCCGTGGCCACCAGCCCGGCCCCGGAGTGGGTCGAGCCCGAGAGGTTGCCGTTGAGCAGGTAGATGCCGTTGAAGTCGGTGGCGTTGGCGATACGGGTGATTTCCGAGGCCATGGCCTGGTACTCGGAGTCGATGATCAGGCGCTGGTCCGAGGTGTAGGTGCCCGTGGCGGCCTGGGTCGCCAGCTCCTTCATGCGGATGAGCTTTTCGTCGATGACGCCCAGCGCGCCGTCGGCGGTCTGGATCATCGAGATGGCGTCGTTGGCGTTGCGCACGCCCTGGTTGAGGGAGGCGATGTCCGAGCGCATGAGTTCGCGCACGGCCAGGCCGGCGGCGTCGTCGGCCGCGGTGCCCACGCGCAGGCCAGAGGACAGGCGGCGGGTGGAGACGCCCAGGTCCGAGTAGGACTGGGACAGGTTCCGGGCCGCGTTCATTGCCATCAAGTTGTGGTTGATTACGAGCGACATGACGATTCCTCCTTGAATGTCAGTGGCATCCTTGCCTCGGCGCCGCTTCTCCCCTCCCCCCGGACGGGCCGCCTGCGCGTATTCGGCCTTTCTGACGTACTTATCGTTTGCTCCCGGAAAATCTTTAGGTGCTCCTTGAGCTTTGAGCCGCCAAACAAATGGCCGGCCGCCTCTCTACAGAGGCAACCGGCCAAAATGATTGTATTTTATTTTGTCCTATTTTTTCACGATGATCAGCGAAAAATAGGGCGGCTGGTCCTCGGGAGGCAGCCCTTCGTGCACGCGCTGGCCCTCGAGCCCCACGCGGCTCACCAGCACGGCGCGGTCCTCCAGGCCCATGGAGCACAGGAGCGCGCGCAGCCGGGGATAGCTGCGGTAGGCCTTGAGGATCACCGCCGTGTCGCAGGCCTCGATGGCCGCGCGCAGCCTGGCCTCCGAGTCCACGCCCGAGAGCACGGCCAGGCTCTGGTCCGATTCGGCCAGCCCAACCCCGGCGGCAGCGGCGGCCGCCATCACGGAGCTCACCCCGGGGGCGACCTCCACGATCGCCCGGGGGTCCATTTCGCGCATGGTGCGCCAGAGGTAGAGGAACGTGGAGTAGGTCATGGGGTCGCCCAGGGTGATGAAGGCCGCATCGCGCCCGGTATCCAGGAAGTCCAGCACGCGCCGGGCGTTGGCCTGCCAGGCCTGCTCCAGGGCGTCCTGGTCGCGGGTCATGGGAAAGCCCAGAAGCTCCACGGGGGTCCCCGGGGGCAGGTGTTCCGAGGCGATGGACAGGGCCAGGGAGTGGTCGTTGCGCGTGGACGAGGCCGCGAAGACCACGCCCGAGCGCCTGAGCGCCTTCACGGCCTTGAGGGTGAGCAGGTCCGGGTCTCCGGGGCCGACGCCCACCGCGTGGAGCACGCCCCGGCTCATGACCCGCCTCCCTGCCGCACGCGCTCGGGATAGAGCGCGGCGGCCACGGCGCGCACCCCTTCCAGCAGGCGCGGCGTGGGGCGCGACACCAGCGCCTCGTCCACCAGCACCACCCGGCCCTCGCGCACGGCCTTGAGGCTGGACAGCCCCGGCGTGTCGCGGATTTCGGGCTCGCTCACCGGGTTCATGGGGCCTTTCTGCGCCAGGTAGACTTCCAGGGAGTCGCCCAGGGCCACCACGCGCTCCAGCCCGAAGTGGGCGATGTTGGACCCCGCCACGGGCTGGGCGTCCCCGGCCAGGTTAACGCCCCCGGCGCTCTCCAGCACGAAGGCGGCCAGGGAGTCCGGGCTCACGGTCTTCATCTGGCGGTGGATGGCCTCGAAGAACACCCCCTTGCGCCTGTGCGGGGCGATGCCGGCGGCCTGTTCGCGCAGGAGGATCAGCTCTTCATCGAAGCGACGGGCCATTGCGCGGGCCTCCCGTTCGCGCCCGGCAAGGCGGCCAAGCTCCAGCCAGTAGGGGACCAGCTCCGCGAGGGTGGCGGGCTGCAGGCAGACCACGCGCGCGCCCAGGCGCTCCAACTGCTCCAGGAGCCCGGGCTGGGTGTTGCGGTGCATGGGCCGGGCCAGCACGATGTCCGGGCGCAGGGCCATGATGGCCTCCGCGCCGTCGCGCGCGCCCACCACGGGCACGTCGCCCAGGGGTTCGCTCACGCCGGCCAGCAGCCCGGCAGCTCCCATGGCGGCCAGGTTCTCGGCGTGGGCCGCATACAGGCTCACGATGCGCGGGGAAGCCTGCGCGAAGGCCCTGGGCAAAACCAACGCCAGCAGCAAGGCCGCCAGCGGAATGGCCGCCGGAAAGGCGGCGAAACGGCGACTCATCGATCCTCCAGAAACAGGATGTGCCCGTCCGAGACGCGGCAGCGCACGCCGAACACCCGGGCCACGAGGCCGGGCTCCAGCACGCGCGAGGTGGGGCCATACGCCGCAACGCGCCCGGCATCAAGCGCCAGCGCGAGGGGGCAGTACATGGCCGCCAGGTTGAGGTCGTGCAGCACCACGGCCACAGCCGCCCCGGCCTGGGCGCGACGGCGCAGGGCGGCCATGGCCAGGAAGGCGTGGCGGATGTCCAGCCCCGCCGTGGGCTCGTCCAGGAGCAGCGCCCGCGCCCCGCCGGACTGCGGGGAGGCCCCGGCCTGGGCCAGGGTCCGCGCCAGGGAGGCCCTGCGCCGCTCGCCGCCCGAAAGCTCCGTGACCGGTCTGTGCGCGAGATGCGCGAGGTCCGTTTCCTGCAGCACCGCGCGGGCCAGGGCCAGGTCTTCGGCCCCGGGCTCCCCGAAGCGGCCCGTCCAGGGATGGCGGCCCAGGAGCGCGGATTCCAGCACGGTGAACCCGAAGCGTCCGTCCTCGTGCTGGGGGCAATAGGCCACCTGGCGGGCCGCCTCGCGCCGGGGGAGACCCGCCACGGGCCGCCCTTCCAGGAGCGCCTCGCCGCCGCAGGGCCGCGCGAGGCCCGCCAGGGCGCGCAAGAGCGTGGACTTGCCCGCGCCGTTGGGCCCCACCACGGCCAGGAAATCACCGGGGGCCAGGCGCAGGTCCACGGACTCCAGGCGCCCGCCCCGGTCCACGCGCAGGCCTTTCGCCTCAAGCACGGCCGCGCCCCCGCACGAAGAGGAAGAAGAAGTACGGACCGCCCAGGAGCGCCGTGATCACGCCCACGGGGGCCTCGTGGGGCAGAAGCGTGCGCGAGGCCGTGTCCGCCCCCAGCACCAGGAGCATCCCGGCCAGGGTGGAGAGCGGCAGGAGCCTGGCGTGGCCCGGCCCCACGGCCAGACGCACCGTGTGCGGGGCCATGAGCCCCACGAAGCCCACGATGCCCGACACCGCCACCGAACAGGCCGTGAGCGCACCGGCCGCGCAAAGAAGCGCCAGGCGCACGCGGGAGGCGTCCACGCCCAGGGCGCGGGCCTGCTCGTCGCCCAGGCAGAGGGCGTCGAGGTCTCGCGCCAGCCACAGGGCGGCGGGCAACCCCGCGCAGAGCCCGGCCCAGGCCACTCCGGCCTCGGCCCAGGTGCGCGAGCTGAGCCCCCCCAGGAGCCAGAACACCAGCCCGGCCACGTTCTCCCCGGCCGCGAACTTCACGAACCCGATGCACGCCTGGAGCGTGGCTGCGGCCATCACGCCCGCCAGCACAAGGGTGACGGAGTCGAACCCTCCCCCGGCGCGGGACATGGCCAGCACCACCGCCAGGGCCAGGGCCGACCCCGCCAGGGCACACACCGGAACCGAGAGCGGCCCCAGGGCCGTGAAGCCCAGGAGCAGGCAGAGGCAGCCCCCCAGCGCTCCGCCCGCCGAAACCCCCAGCGTGTAGGAGTCGGCCAGCGGATTGCGCAGCACCCCCTGGAAGAGCGCCCCCGAAAGGGCCAGGGAACCCCCCACCGCCAGGGCCGTGAGGATGCGCGGCAGGCGCACCTCCCAGACCAGGGCGCGCGAGACCTCCGGCACGCCCTCCAGCCACTCCGGCCGCCCGGCCAGCCTGGCCGCCAGGATGCGGGCCGCGTCCCACGCGGGAACGTCCACGGCCCCGGCCCCCGCCGCCAGGAGCACCAGGGACGCCAACGCGGCGAGAAGGATCAGGGCTGTGCGGGACATGGGCGTGTCGGCCTCGGGGTTGTCCGGGGAGGGGCGGCCCTCCCCGGGAGTTCGTGGCGGATTCGACCGGGACGCCCGCAACAGGGGCGCGCTCCGGGCGTCAGGCCCGTGGCGTGCGCCCTAGCGCAGGCGCTCCAGGGCCTGCCGGGCGTGGTCGATCCAGACGGCGGCCAGGGCGTCGGCGTCGGCCGTGCCCTTGAGCACGGGCACGGCCTCAATCCCCGCGCGGGCCAGCGCGGACTTCCAGGAGTCGTCCTCGTCGCCCGCCATGTCGTTGCGGGCGTGGTCTCCGGCCACGGCCAACAGCGGCAGGAGCCAGACTTTTTTCACGCCGCGCTCCTTGAGGGCGGCCAGCACGTCCTCCCGGGAGGGAACGCCCTCCACCGTGCCCACGAAGGCCAGGGGGTCGGCTTTCCAGAGGCTCCATTGCAGGCCGGGGTAGTAGATGTTGGCAGGGTGCTTCGTGCCGTGGCCCAGGAAGACCAGGGCCTCCCCGGGCTTGCGCCCGCCGGGGGCCATGGCAGCCAGCGCCCGGGCGGTTTTTTCCACGTCGTCGGCCGTGGCCAGCAGCGGCCAGCCCGTCACCACCTTCTCCATGCCCTTGGGCATGCCGGAAAAGGCCCGCGCCGTTTCGGAGAGGGCGTGGAACTCCTCGCCCGGGATGGTCTGGAGCGACTGCACCACCACCTTGGTGAAGCCCTCGTCCGCCATTTTGGCCAGGGCCTCCGCCGGGGAGTCGAACTTCACGGGTTTCTTGCCCTCGGCCAGCTTGTGGCGCACGATGGCCGACGTGTAGCACAGGCGGATTTCCACGCCGGGGAAGGCGGTCTCGAACTTCTTCAGCAGGTTCCTGTAGGCCAGGTCGGCCTTGGGGACCGTGGTGCCGAAAGCCGCAAGGAGGATGCCGACGCGCTCGGGTTTCGGCCCGCCATGGGCCAGGGCCGCCTGGGGCGCGAGGGTCAGGAGGAAGAGGCACAGGGCCAGGGCCGCCGCGCGGCGCGGTTGATGGACGAAAGACTGCATGAGACTGCTCCCTTGGAGCTTGGCTGTTGCCGGGGCGCGCAAAAAGGCCGCCTTCCGTCCCATAAAGGGAGCGGGAGGCGGCCCGTATTCGCCCTCCGGAGCATCCGCGCGCGGCAATAGCCCGTCGCCGTGCGGGAACCTGAGACAGGGTCCGGGCAGGTCTTCCGACTCGTTCCATCCGCCCCGGCCTTCCCGGGCTTCACCCAGTGGCGCGCGAAAGGGCGGATTGCAAACGGAACTCACGGCGGCGGGGACCGCTCCCGATTTCCACGGGATTCCCTATTCTCCCCCAGGATGGGGGCACCCGGACCTGTCCACGCTATCCCCGGCGGCGGGAGAAAGTCAACTCGCGCTCTTGCGGCCCCGGCGCGACGCCTCCAGGGCAGGCTCTCAGCCCTCGCCCCGCGCCGGGGCGTGCGCCCCTTTGCGTCCGCCCAGGAGCCAGGCCCCCGTGAGGGCCGTGAAGGGGGCCACCAGCACCAGGCCGAAGCTGCCCACCAGGGTGCTCAGCACTTCGGCGGCCACGTGGTTCATGTTGAAAACGTTGGCCATGGGCACTCCCTGGGCCATGAACACCATCAGGAGCGCCATGGACCCGCCCGAGTAGGCCAGCAGGAGCGTGGTGGTCATGGTGCCCACCACCACGCGCCCCACGCGCATCCCTGAGGCGCACAGCCTCCAGTAGCCCAGCCCCGGATGGTGCAGGGCCACCTCGCGCATGCTGGCGGCCACGTCCATGGCCAGGTCCATCACCGCCCCCGAGGAGCCCAGGAACACCGTGGACAGGAAGATGCGCGTGAGGTCCAGATGGGGGTAGCCCGAGTAGAAGAGCGTCTCGGCGTAGGCCTTCACCGAGCCGTGCAGGGCGAAGGCCCCCGAGAAGCCCAGAGCCATGGCGCACGTGGCGGCCACGCCCAGGAGCGACCCCAGGTAGGCCGCCAGGGCCGTGCGGTTGAGCCCGCCCACCAGGAAGAGCACCGAGGCCATGAGCAAGGAAAGCACGGCCAGGGTGACGAAGATGGGGTCGTGGTCCGTGAGGAAGAGCGGCACAAGAATCTTCCAGATGGCCAGCGCCGCGAAGGCGAAGCTCAGGAGCGCCTTCACCCCCGTCCAACCCGCGTAGGCCGCCAGCAACAGGGCGAAGAGCCCCAGGAGCCAGAGCTGCACGTCCAGGCGGTAGTGGTCCTGGGCGACGGCCCCCACGATCTCCCCTCCGCGTACGGTGAGGGCCACCAGGGCCTTGTCCCCGGGCTTGAACTGACGGTCCAGTTCCAGCTTGCCCAGGAAGAGGTTGTCGGCCCAGACCCTGCGCCCCTCGAAGGGGCCTTCCAGCACCTGGGCCTCGACGCGCTGGTCACCTTCCAGGACCACGCCGTACTGTCGCAGATTGCTGTTGTCGGTTGAGATCACGCGGGCCTTCACGGCCAGGGTCCCGGTGGGCAGGCGGTTCTCGAACCCCGTGGGCGCAAGGGCCAGGGCCAGCACGAGCAGCGCGAAGACGCAGACGAGGACCGCGTCTCGGCGGCGTTCGGGCGCGATGCTCGTCGGCGCCGGTTCCTGGGGTCCGGGCGCGTGGTGCGCCGCAAACGGGCCTCGGGCGGCGCCCGAAGCCCCCTGGTGGAGCGTTTTCCGTGCGGGTTCGGGCTGCGCGGCCTGCGGAGGGCTCAACGAGTCGGCCGGGGCCGGAGAATCAGTCGATGGGCCGTTTTGCGTGGGGTTCATGGTGCGCCAGGAGGGGCGCGCCCCGCTGGAGCGCGCCCCCGGAGTGGAGGGTGTCGAAGGCCCCGGCCGGTCGGTGCGAGACCGGACCGGGCGAGACTAGTGTTGCGTCCTCAAAATCCGTCCATACAGACTCTTGAGGCAATCACTTAAAATCATTGCTTTTTAATTTTGAAACACATTTCATGTTTTTCAAAATCGCGACATTAGTTGGCGGCCAGCTGCACGGCTGGGTCGATCACGCGCATGAGACGCCGGGCCAGCTCCGTGTTGTCGTAGTAGCCCTCGAAGAGGCGTTCGCCCGCACCGCGCGCCGAGGTCATCACGGGCATGCCGGTGTGGGAGTAGGTGGTCCAGGCCAGGCCGGCCTTGGAGTCCAGGATGCGGGTGAGCGTCACGGTGAGGGGTTCGTAGTCGCCGTAGCGCAGGTATTCGGCGGGGTCCTTGGACTTGACGGTCTCGCCCGCCATGGAGCGCTTGAAGGCGTCCTGCACCAGGGCCACCTCGAAGGGTTTGAGGTGCATGCCGTAGGGGTCGGCCGGGGAGGTGTTGTTCTCGTCGGGGACCGGGGACTTCTTCATGGCCTCCAGGTCCTCTGCGACGGGAACCACCAGACCGAAGCCCTCGCGGATGAGGGGCGCGGCGGCCTCCAGGGTGGCCTTGTCGCCGGGGTGGTCCTTGCGGAACTGGCGCAGTCGCTCGTCGAAGGCCTGGAAGGAGAGCTTCTGGTGCTTCAGATACTGGTAGTAGTTGCCGTACTTGGTGCCCGCGAAGCCCAGGGCCATGCCGCCGCACTCGTGGTCGCCGGTGACCACGATGAGCGTCTCCTCGGGATGGCGCGCGGCGAACTCCACGGCGGCGGCGACGGCCTGGTCCAGGGCCAGGGTGTCCTGGATGGATGCCGCGGCGTCGTTGGCGTGGCAGGCCCAGTCCACCTTGCCGCCCTCCACCATCAGGAAGAAGCCGTTGGGGTTGTCCAGCAGCTCGATGCCCTTGGCCGTGAACTGGGCCAGGGAGAACTCGCGGGAGGGATCGGCGTCGATGGCGTAGGGCAGGGCCTTGTCGGCGTCCAGCACGGGGTTGAGGGCCACCACCTTGTCCTGCCCCTTGGCCAGGGCCTTCAGGCCCTCCAGGGTGTTCGCCACGGTGTAGCCCTTGGCCTTGAACTCCTCGAAGAGATTCGCCTTGGGGCCTTCCGCCTTGGACTTCTTGCCCTCGGGGTCCTTGAAGCCGCCGCCCGCGAAGTAGTTGAAGCCCGAGGCCGGGGCGGCGAGGCCGATCTCGTAATAGTCGTTGCGGCTGGGGCGGTGGGCGTAGAAACAGGCGGGGGTTGCGTGGTCCAGGGAGACCGAGGAGACGATGCCCACCTTCATGCCCTTGTCGCGGGCCATCTCGGCCAGGGTCTTCACGGGCTTGCGCTCGCCGTCCACGCCGATGGCCCCGTTGTAGCTCTTCACGCCGGAGGCCAGCGCCGTGCCGGCCGCCCCGGAATCGGTGATGACGGAGTTGAGCGAGTGGGTGGTGGTGGCCCCGTGCACGGGGAAGCCGTTCATGACCAGCTTGACCAGCCCGGGACGCTCCATGCCCTGGGCGGCGGCCAGGTAGTATTCGGCGGCGGTGCGCTGGGCCTGGGCCAGGCCGTCGCCGATGAACAGGAACACGTACCTGGCGGGTTTGACGGTCGAGGGCTCCTGGGCGGCCCGGGCCTGGGCGGCAAAGGCCAGGGCCAGGAGAAGCCACAGGAGCAATGTGGCGCGGCGGACGACGGAACGGGCGCGGATCATGGGATGCCTCCGGGTGGGGTGTCGGGTTCAGCCCCCCTTCTCCACACGCGGTGCGTTACGGCCTCTTGCCGCCCCGGCGTCTTTTTCCGCAGGACGCCCGTTCCGCTCAAGGCCCTCGCGGGCCGTTCCCAGCGGAAGACAATGTGTATGACGTTGCGGGCTACATTTTGCAGTCAGCGCGTCGGTCGAGGCCTGCGGCCGGGCCGCTCCGGACTCAGGCCTTGCGGTCCAGGCTGCGGTAGTTGATGGCCTCGGCCAGGTGCTCCACGCGGATGTCCGGGGACTGGTCCAGGTCCGCGATGGTGCGGGCCATGCGCAGGATGCGCGTGTGCGCCCGGGCCGAGAGGCCCAGGCGGTCGTTGGCCAGCTCCAGGAAGCGATGGCCCTCCTCGCCCACGGGGCAGAACACGCCCAGGGCCTTGCCCGAGAGCTCGGAGTTGGTGCGAAGCCGCGTGCCCTTGAAGCGCCCGGCCTGCACGGAGCGCGCACCCTGCACCCGGGCGCGCATGGAGGCCGAGTCCACCCGGCCCGCCTCGGCCTTGAGGTCCTTGTAGGGCACGGCGGGCACCTCCACCTGGAGGTCGATGCGGTCCAGGAGCGGCCCCGAGAGCTTGGAGAGGTAGCCGCGCACCTTGGCCCCGGTGCAGGTGCAGTCGTGCCGGTCGTCGCCCCGGAAGCCGCACGGGCAGGGGTTCATGGCCGCCACGAGCATGAATTCGGCCGGATAGGTGAGGCTCACGGCGGCGCGGGCGATGGTCACGCGGCCGTCCTCGATGGGCTGGCGCAGCACCTCCAGCACGCTCTTCTTGAACTCCGGCAGCTCGTCCAGGAAGAGCACGCCCCGGTGGGCCATGGACACCTCCCCCGGCCGGGGGATGCCGCCCCCGCCGATGAGCCCGGCGTCCGATATCGTGTGGTGCGGCGAGCGGAACGGCCTGCGCGTGATGAGCGTGCCGCCCCGGGCCAGCTCCCCGGCAACCGAGTAGACCCGCGTCACCTCCAGGGCCTCGTCGAACGAGAGGGGCGGCAGCACCGTGGGGATGCGCTTGGCCAGCATGGTCTTGCCCGAGCCCGGCGGCCCCATGAAGAGCAGGTTGTGGCCCCCTGCGGCGGCGATCTCGATGGCGCGCTTGGCGTGCTCCTGGCCTTTCACCTCGGAGAAGTCCAGGGGGAAGGGGCCGTGGTCGTGCTCCAGGGCGGCCTCGTCGAAGGCCGTGGGGGCGATGGTCTCCTCGCCCGCCAGGAAGCGCACGGCCTGGTCCAGGGTTTCCACGGCGAACACGTCCAGGCCCTTGGCCACGCAGGCCTCCTGGGCGTTGGCCGCAGGGACCAGGAGGCCCCGCGCGCCCTGGCGTCGGGCCAGGTCGGCCAGGGGGAGGACGCCCGGCACGGGCTTCACCTCTCCGGTCAGGGAGAGCTCGCCCGCGAAGTAGTAGCCCGCGAGGGATTCGGCGGGCAGCGCGTCGGCGGCGGCCAGCAGCCCCAGGGCCAGGGGGAGGTCGTAGCCGGAGCCCTCCTTGCGAACGTCGGCGGGGGCCAGGTTCACGGTGATGCGCGAGGGCGGCAGGCGGTAGCCCCGGTTCTTGAGGGCCGCGAAGACGCGCTCCTTGCTTTCGCGCACCGCGCCCTCGGCCAGGCCCACCATGGTGAAGGAGGGCATGCCCTGGCGGGCCAGGTCGGCTTCGAGCACCACGGGGTGGGCCTCCACCCCGGCCAGGGCGGCGGTCAGGGCGCGGGAAAGTGCCAAGGGAACCTCCGGAAGGGCCGTACGAGACGGCGCAAGACGCTGCGGCTGACGCGATGCATCATAGGCGTTTTCCCACGGCGAATCCAGAGGGGCCTTGAAGGGGACACGCGCAGCAAGGGGCATGCGCAGCCCTCGCGGACGGCCACGAAAAAACGCCCCGCCTCTTTGTCGAGGCGGGGCGTCCGATGTGCCGTCCCTGGGACTGCCGGACTACTTGATGATGGAGCCGATCCGGTTCCAGCGCACGTCCAGGGGGCCGCCCCAGGACCAGTAGATCACCCAGGCCTTGCCCCGGATGTATTCGCGGGGCACGAAGCGCTTGTCTTCCTTCCAGAAGCGCGAGTCCTGGGAGTGGTCGCGGTTGTCGCCCAGCATGAAGTACTGCCCCTCGGGCACCTTCACCGGGCCGAAGTTGGGGCGGCCGAAGCCGTGGGGGTCGATGCGCTTGTAGGGCTCGTCCACCTTCTCGCCGTTGCGGTAGAGCACGTTGTCCTTGAGCGCGATGGTGTCGCCGGGCACGCCGATCACCCGCTTGATGTAGTCGAGCGAGCGGTCCTCGGGGAACTCGAAGACGATCACGTCGCCGTGCTGGGGGTCGCCCGTTTTCAGGAGCGACTTCTCCATGAAGGGCAGCTTGATGTCGTAGGAGAACTTGCTCACCAGCAGATGGTCGCCCACCAGCAGGGTGTCCAGCATGGACTCCGAGGGGATCTTGAAGGCCTGGATGATGAACGTGCGGATGATCAGCGCCAGAATGAGCGCCACCGCCAGGGCTTCCACGTATTCTTTCAGCAACTTCTGCCAGCGAGGGTTCATTGTTCTTCCTTGTTGAGGGAGATGGGGCTTCGCCCCATACCCCACCAGGGCTCTGCCCTGGACCCGCCAGGGGGAATGATTCCCCCTGGATCCCCCAATGGGGGATGCGGGGTTAGTCTCCGGCTTTCAGGGCTGCCAGGAAGGCCTCCTGGGGCAGCTCCACGTTGCCCATGCGCTTCATGCGCCGCTTGCCTTCCTTCTGCTTCTCCAGGAGCTTGCGCTTGCGGGTGATGTCGCCGCCGTAGCACTTGGCGATCACGTCCTTGCGCAAGGGGGCCACGCGCTCGCGCGCGATCACCTTGGCGCCGATGGCCGCCTGGATCACCACCTCGAACATCTGGCGCGGGATGACCTTTTTCAGCTTCAGCGCCACGTCGCGGCCAAGGTAGTAGGCCTTGTCGCGGTGCACGATCACGGCCAGGGCGTCCACGGGGTCGCCGTTGAGCAGGATGTCGAGCTTCACCAGGTCCGAGGCGCGGTAGTCGATGAGCTCATAATCCAGCGAGGCGTAGCCGCGCGTGCCGGATTTGAGCCTGTCGAAGAAGTCGTAGACGATCTCCGCGAAGGGCAGCTCGTAGGTGATGATCACCCGGGTGGCCGTGAGGTACTTGATGTCCTTCTGGATGCCGCGCTTCTCCTCGCAGAGCTTGAAGACGTTGCCCACGTACTCGTTGGGCACGTGGATCTCCACGCGGGCGAAGGGCTCGTAGAGAGCGGCCGTGTCCTGCTGCTTGGGCAGCTTGGAGGGGTTGTCGATGGAGAAGGTGGTGCCGTCGTGGCGCTCCACCTTGTAGACCACCGACGGGGCCGTGGCGATGAGCTCCACCTGGAACTCGCGCTCCAGGCGCTCCTGCACGATCTCCATGTGCAGAAGGCCCAGGAAGCCGCAGCGGTAGCCGAAGCCCAGGGCCTGGGAGGTCTCGGGCTCGAAGGTGAAGGCCGCGTCGTTGAGCTGGAGCTTCTCCAGGGCGTTCTTGAGCTGCTCGTAATCGTTGGCGTCCACAGGATAGAGCCCGCAGAAGACCATGGGCTTCACTTCCTTGAAGCCCGGCAGGGGCTCCTTGGAAGGATTGGCGGCCGTGGTGATGGTGTCGCCCACGCGGGCCTCGTTCAAGTCCTTGATGGCCCCGCAGAGGAAGCCCACCTCGCCGGGGCCGAAGTCCTGCACGTCCTGTGGGCCGGGGGAGAACACGCCCAGGCGCGTCACCTCGAACTCGGCCCCGGTGGAGAACATGCGCAGCTTCTGGCCCGTGCGCATGGTTCCGTCCACCACGCGGAAGAGCACCACCACGCCCTGGTAGGAGTCGTACCAGGAGTCGAAGATCAGGGCCTTGAGCGGGGCCTCGCGGTCGCCCTTGGGCGGCGGCAGGCGCTTGACGATGGCCTCCAGCACCAGGTCGACGCCCAGGCCCGTCTTGGCCGAGACGTTCATGGCCTCGGAGGTGTCCAGGCCGATGCCCTCCTCAATCTCCTGCTTCACCCGGTCGGGGTCGGCGGACTGGAGATCGATCTTGTTGAGCACGGGGATGATCTCGAGGTCGTTGTCCAGGGCCAGGAAGACGTTGGCCAGGGTCTGGGCCTCCACGCCCTGGGTGGCGTCCACCACCAGGAGCGCGCCCTCGCAGGCGGCCAGGGAGCGCGAGACCTCGTAGGAGAAGTCCACGTGGCCGGGCGTGTCGATGAGGTTGAGCACGTAGTCCGTGCCGTCGGCGGCGCGGTAGGGGATGCGCACGGTCTGCGCCTTGATGGTGATGCCGCGCTCGCGCTCCAGGTCCATCTTGTCCAGATATTGTTCGCGCATCTCCCGCTGGGTGATGACCTTGGTCACCTCCAGGATGCGGTCGGCCAGGGTGGACTTCCCGTGGTCGATGTGTGCGATGATGCTGAAGTTCCTGATACGCGTAGTGTCTACCATTTTGTACCTGCTGACTCGTGTGCGAAGGTCCCTTAAAAGATGGCGGGGGGAAGGTCAATGACGGCGGCCCCGCGCGGGGGCTTCGGCGCAAAAAAATCCCGCGCCGTCGAGCCATTGGCCCGGCGCACTTGCAAAAAATCCTTCACCTGCTACCAATGCGCTCAAGGAGAACGCCATGAAACGATCCCTCCGGGCCGCCCTGCTGGCGAGCCTGCTCTCCCTGGCCGTCCCCGCCGGGGCCGCCGGGCCCAAGCTCCCCGAGGCTCTGCCTGCCGAGGACGCTGCGAAATTACTGGCAAAACCGCCCGCCGGGCTCGACCTCATCGACATCCGCACCCCCGCCGAATTCCAGGACTACGCCCTGCCCGGCGCGCTCAACCTCGACGCCGCCGCCGTGCTGGCCGACGAAACCCTGCTCGCTGGCTCCGGGCCGCTCCTCCTGGTGGACAAGGACGGCACGGCCGCCTTCGCCGTGGCCGGGGCGCTGGCGGCCCGGGCCTCGCGCCCGGTGCTGGCCCTGCGCGGGGGCATGGCGGCGTGGTGGACGACGAAGGAACTGGGCGCGGCCGTGCGCGAGGTTCCCCTGGGCGACGCGCCCGCCGCGCCGCCCGCCGTGCAGACGGCCCCTGCTGCTCCGGCCCCTGCCGGACCCGCTCCTTCCGACCCGACAACTCCTGTTCCTTCACCCTCCGGCCCGGCCCCCCAGCCGCCGGCCTCCAAGAACGCGGGATGCTGACCATGACCGACGACATCCGGACCGACACCGACGCCACGCCCCGCAACGGCGACGCCGGGAGCGCCGACACGCCCGACGGCGGCGCCGCTTCCTCCCCCGAGGCGGCCAAGGCCCCCGAGAGCGCCCCGGCGCGCGTGGCCGTGCAGGAGCTCCCTTCGCCCCCGCCCATGAACCCCTATCTGGCGGGGCTCTTCCTGGGGCTCACGCTCCTGGCCTCCTACCTGATCCTGGGCGCGGGCCTCGGGGCCTCGGGCGCGCTGGCCCGCCTCGGAGCCTGGCTGGAGCATCTGGTCCTCCCGGCGCGGGTCGAGGCCAACGCCTATTTCGGCCCCTGGTTCCCTGATCCGCTCGCCTACTACCTTTCGTTCATGTTCCTGGGCGTGCTGGCCGGTGGCCTCTTTTCCGCCCTGGCGGGCGGACGCCTGCGCTTCATGGTGGAGCGCGGCCCCACGGCCTCGCGCCTGCGCAGGCTCCTACTGGCCCTGGCGGGCGGGGCGCTCACGGGCTTCGCCGCGCGCCTGGCCCAGGGCTGCACCTCGGGGCAGGGCCTGAGCGGCGGGGCGCTTCTGCTCACGGGCAGTTTCGTCTTCCTGGGCTGCGTCTTCGCCACGGGCTACCTGACGGCCTGGATCTTCAGGAGGCAGTGGAGATGATCGCCACCCTTTTCGCCACCGGACAGCTGAACGCCCCCCTGGGCTTCGCCGCAGCCCTGGCCGTGGGCTTCTGCTTCGGCCTGTGCCTGGAGAAGGCCGGTTTCGGCAGCTCGCGCAGACTCACGGGCGTTTTCTACCTCACCGACATGACCGTTGTGAAGGTGATGTTCACGGCCATGGTCACGGCGGCCCTGGGTCTGGTGGCCGCTTCGCGTCTGGGCGTACTGGCCCCGGAGGCCCTCTACCTGATGCCCACGGTGCTGGGCGCGCACGCCGCGGGCGGCGTGATCCTGGGCCTGGGCTTCGCCATGGGCGGCTGGTGCCCCGGCACGGCCGCCGTGGGTCTGGCCTCGGGACGCCTGGACGCCCTGGTGTTCCTCATCGGCGTGGTGCTGGGCTCCGTGGGCTTCGCGGAGGCCTTCCCGTGGGTGGCCCCGTACACGTCCATGGGTTCGCGCGGGGTTTCCTTCCTCTTCGAGGCCCTGGACATCACCCAGGACCAGCTCGTGCTGGCCCTCACGGGCGGGGCGGTGGCCATGTTCTGGGTCTGCGAGGTCATCGAGCGCGGACCGGCCATCGCCAGGCCCGGCGTGAGCCGCCTCTTCCTGGCGGGCTTCTCCGTGCTCTTGTGCCTGGCGGCCCTGGTGGCCCTCAACGTGCCAAGGGTCCAGACCGCCTCCGGCCCCGCGGCCGCTCCCGTCATGCCCGCCGTACGGCCCGGAGCCGTACCCGGCGCGCAGCCCGGACAGGCTCAGCCCGCTCAGCCCTCGCCCGACGCGGCCATCCTGGCCCAGGCCCAGTCCGGGGGCGACCACATGGAGACATGGGAGCTGGCCCGGCGCATCATGGCCCAGGACCCCTCCCTCGCCCTGGTGGACATCCGCACCCCCGAGGAGTTCGTGGCCTTCCACCTCAAGGGCGCGGCGAACATCCCCATGGCCGAACTGCCCCAGGCCCTCGCGGCGAAGCGCGGTCAGGGCGTCGTGGTGCTCTACTCCAACGGCATGACCCACCCCGCCCAGGCGCGCGATGCCCTGGCGCGGATGGGCTTCGCCAACGTCTACCTGCTCACGGGCGGTCTCAAGGGCTTCTTCGAGGAAGTGCTCAAGCCCGTCTCCCTGAGGGAGACGCCCCCGGCTCCCGAGGAGGCCAAGCGCATCCGCGAGGCCAGGAAGTTCTTCCTGCCCGCCGAGTGGAACGCCCCGGCAAACCCCGCCCTGCTGGCCCCCCCGGCGCGCCTGCCGGGCGTGGCCGACGTGCAGTGGCTGGCCTCCAACCTGGGCAAGCCCGGGCTCAAGGTCATCGACCTGCGGCCCCAGCCCCAATACAACGCCGGGCACGTGCCCGGCAGCCTCTCGCTCCACCTGGAAAGCCTGCGCGGCAACCTGGACGGCGTGCCTTCCATGCTGCTGCCCGCGCCGCTCCTGGCCGCCCACATGGGCCAGATGGGCCTGACCCCGCGCGATCTGGTGGCCATACTCCCCGGCGATTCACCCCACGACGCCACCCTGCTGGCCATGGCTCTGGAGCGCCTGGGGCACCGCCGCACCGTGGTGGTCCTGGGCGGCTGGAAGGCCTGGGCCGCCGCCAACCTGCCCAAGGACTCGGCCCTGCCCAAGGTGACACCCTCGCGCTATCCCGCTCTCGAAGGCCCCGACGGCTTCACCGTGAACGGCCGCGAGACCCACGCCGCCATGACCGGCGGACGCACCGTGATCCTGGACGTGCGCCCGGCCGACTACTTCTCCGGGGCCAAGTCCGACGAGGCGCGGCCCGGCCACATCCCCGGCGCGGTGAACCGCCCCTTCACCGAGGACCAGGCCAAGGGCCAAGGCGAGATCATCGTGCTCAAGCCCACCGAGGAACTGGACAAGGCCTACGCGGCGCTCATCCCCTCCAAGGATCATCCCGTCATCGTGCACTGCCGCACAGGGCATCAGGCCTCCCAGACGTGGTGGGTGCTGACGCGGCTTCTGGGCTACACCAACGTGAAGTGGTACGACGCGGGCTGGACCGAATGGGCCGCCCGCCCCGAGTGGCCCGCCGTGGCAGCGCCGCCTCCGACCCAGCCAGCCCCGCAGGCCGACCCCGCCAAGGCGGCCAAGCCATGAGCGTGCTGGCGGAACTCTCCCTCTTCCCCGTGGGCGCGGGCGCGAGCCTGGCCCCCCACGTGGCCCGCGCCCTGCGCGTGATCGAGGCCTCGGGCCTGCCCTACGAGCTGGGCCCCATGGGCACCTGCATCGAGGGCGAGTGGGACGAGGTGATGGCCGTGGTGGGCGCGTGCTACCGCGCCGTGCAGGAGGGGCAGGAGCGCGTCTGCCTGACCCTGAAGATGGACTGCCGCCCCGGCCGCTCCGGCGGCCTTTCGGCCAAGACCCGGGCCGTGCGCGCCCTGCTGGAGGAGTCCGCATGATGCGTCCGGTCCGTGGTTTGGCCTGCGCCGGTCTGGCCGTGTGGATGCTGGGGGCGTGCGCCGCGTCCCACGAACCGGGCACGGACCCCTCCCAGGTGGCCCAGGCCAACATGCAGGCCGACGTGACCTCGCTCAAGTCCCGCGTGCAGGAGCTGAGCATGCGCGTGGAGGGCGTGGAGTCCACCACGGGACGCAAGGGCCAGGGCATCACCCTGGAGGACGTGAACCAGCGTCTGGCGCGCCTGGAGGATGTGGTGACGCGCATGGCCGCCACCCTGGGGATGGACCCCGGGCCGCGCGCCCCGGCCGCGCCATCCCCCGCGCCTGTCCCCGCTCCGACTCCGGTTGCTCCCGCGCCCGCCTACGATTCCCGGTCGCCTTCCTACGAGACCCGCACCCCGCTTTACGAGCCGGCCCCGGCCGCTCCAGGACGGGATGATCCCTACGCCCGCTACCAGCCGCCCACCCTCCAGACCCCGACCCTGCGCCTGGAGCCGGAGGCCCCCGGGGTCTACGGCGTCGCCCCGGCCGCGCCATCCCCCGCCGCAGCGCCGACGTACGCCCCGGACCCCTCCGCCCCCGACGAGGCCATCTACGCCATGGGCATGGAGTCCTTCAGCCAGCGCGACTTCGACCGCGCCAACACCCTCTTCTCCGAGCTGCTCAAGAGCTACCCCACCTCGCGCCAGGCGGCCCCGGCCCTTTTCTGGCAGGCCGAGAGCAACTACCAGCAGGGCGACTACGGCCGCGCGGCCCTGCTCTGCCAGGACCTCATCCAGAAACACCCCTCCAGCCAGCTCGTCCCCTCGGCCATGCTCAAGCAGGCACTCTGTTTCCGCAAGCTGGGGAAGATCGCCCCGGCAAAGATCCTCCTGCAGGACGTGGCCAAGCGCTACGCCGCCACCCCCGAGGGGAAAAGCGCCCAGGCCCAGCTCAAGGAGCTGAAATAACCCCGCGCCCGGCACTCCCCCCGGGGCATCGGGCCTTTTCAAATCTCGCCCGGCGTGGCACTCACCCCGCGTGACCCGCTCCTCGCGCGCCGACATCCTGGGCCTGCTGGCCGTGCTCGCCTGCGTGGCTGCCTTCTATCTGGCGTCCTACCGCCATATCCTGGAAGCGCCCGGCCACCTCTACCAGAACTGGGACCAGACCATCCCCCCCTATCCCGACGAGATCCGCGCCTACGGCTCCATCTCGCGCCACGCCTGGTCCCCCCTCTTCGAGATGGGCTCGCCCGGGACCTTCAACGGCATCAACCGCGCCTTCGACCTCCTCATGCGCGAGTCCCTGGCCTTCGTGGGCGGCCCCCTTCTGGCGCGCTGGCACTTCCTGCTCTACGCCCTGGCCGGGGCCGCCGGATGGTGGCTGCTCTGCCGGCGCATGGGCCTGGGGCGCTGGCCTGCCCTGGCGGCCTGCCTGCTGAGCCAGTTCAACCCCCGCTCTTACTCCCTGGCCGTCTCCGGGCACGGCTTCGAGGTCGGCTTCGCCCTCGCCCTGGCCCCCTGGGCGGTCTACTGCGCCGACAAGGCCCGCTCGGCCCGGGGCGCTGCCTTCGCGGCGTGGTCCCTGGCCTGCGGGATGGCTGCCGCCCTGGCCTTCTCCGGCTCGCCCATCGGGCTCGCCCTGACCGCCTCGTTCCTGGGCCTGTGGCTGGCCGGGTCGCTTGCCGCAACACGCTGCGCGCGGCCCCTTGCCGCCCTGGCCCTGGCCGGGGCCGTCATCGCCGCCACCCAGGCCCACTGGGTGCTGCCCATGGCCGGGATGGGCTCGGCCGGGGCCAAGTACAACCAGAGCTTCGACGACGTGAAGGCCCACTACCTCCACCTCTACAAGGACTTCTCCTCGCCCCCACGCCAGGCCCTGCTCGGGCACACCGACAACCTGGGCATGGGCACCGAACAGGCCTACCCCGTGGAAGGCCCCTACGCCCCCTGGTGGGAGGCCTCGGCCATGGTTCTTCTGGCCTTCGCGCTCCTGGGGCTCACGGCCAGGTCCAGGGAGCCCGCCCTCAAGTGGTTCGCCGCCGCCTGTCTCCTGGCAGGCTTCTGGATGACCGCAGGGGCCAACACCTTCCCGGGCCGCGTGCTCTACGAAGGCCTGCTGGCCCGCGTGCAGATGGTCTTCTTCCTCATGGCCCGGCCCATGCGCTGGCTCTCGCTCTACCAGGCCGGACTGGCCGTGCTGGTGGGCCTGGGGCTCCAGGCCGTGGCCGACAGGGGTTTCTGGCGGCTGCACCGCTGGCCCGTCCCCCTGGCCGGGACGGTCTGCGCCCTGGCTGCGGCTGTCTACCTGTGGCCGTGGTGGTCCGGGAGCCTGGCCATCCCCCGCAACGAGACCACCCAGACCATGGCCCTCATGCCGCAACCCCTGCCCCGTGCCGAACGCGACCTGGCCGCGAAGATCGCCGCCGACCCCGGCGACTGGCGGCTCACGGTCTTCCCAACGGTCAGCGGCCCCACCGGCGACGTGCCCGCGCCCCCGGCCACGTCGCTTACGCGCAACTTCGGCATGCTCGGCAAGGATTCCCTGGTGGGACCGGCCTTCGTGGGCCAGCCCTACGGGCGCTTCCTGCTCTCCCTGGCCCACCGGCCCTACCCCTGGACCGACGCCTACGGTCGGCTCCTGGGCCTGGGCGCCGTGCGCCGCGTCTTCCTGGACCGCACCGTCCCTCACCTCTCCTACGACGACTTCGGCTGGATGCCCCGGGTGAAGCGCGGCTCCGAGACCCTGGCCGATCCCGGCGACAGCCTGGAGCGCTTCCTGGCCGCCCAGCGCGACCTGACGCCGGACCGGGACTGGAGCGCCCCGCCCTTCCTGACTCTGGACAACGGGGACTACCTCCCGCGCCTCCGGCTCGCCCGATGGAGCCTGCTGGCCGCCGGGGGTCTGCCCCTGCTGGCCGCCCTGGCTGAAATGCCGGACAACCTCTTCGCGGACGCGGCCCTCTTCTCCGGCACGGACCTGGACGCGGCCCAGGCCGAGGCGCTGCCCGGCAAGGCCGGTCTGGCCGTGCTGGGCGACGGCTGGCCCGAACTGCTGCTCCCCTGGCTGGACGCCCAGTCCTGGATACCCGCTTCGGCCGGTTCCGCCCCTGCGCCCGGCGGCTGGACGCGTCTGGGCGAGCGCTGGCGTCTGGCCCCCTGGCTGGACGCCTCGCCCCTGGACCGGGCCGCCCTGCTGGCGCTGGGACCGGCCGCCCTGGAGATTCCCCTCCCCGGTCAGGGGGCGCACCGCATTTTGGCGCGCGTGGCTGCCCTGCCGAACGGCTTTGCGCCGGGGGCCGAACTTGACGGACGCCCCCTGGCCCCCCCGGGCGACCCCGAGCCCCTGGACCGGGGCTGGCGCTGGCTCGACCTGGGCGTGCACGAGCTGGGCGGGTCGAGCGTCCTGCGCTTCGCCGCGCACGGACCCGGCGCGCTCGCGGCAGGGGTCCTGGCTGTGCCGGCGGAGCGTTTCGAGGCCGCCCGCAGCGCCCTGGACCAGGCTTTTCCGCCCGAAGGTCCCGTCCTTGCGGCGGTCCAGGCCGAGGCCTGCGCGCTGCCCGGCGGCGCGCCCTACGCCCCGCTCCTGGAAGCGCCGCTCCTGGGCTCCTGGCCCGGCCTGCACCGGGAGCTGGAGGGCCTGCGCCCGGAGGGCTTCGACGGAACCGGGGCCGGGACCCTGGCCGCCGAGGGCCCCCACGTGGGACGCGCCCTGTTCCGGCTGGAGCTGCCCCGGGAAGTCTCCGGCTTCACTTTGTGGTGCAGTCCCCGGCTCTTCGGGGACCGGGACGGCCTGGCCTTCGCTGCGGCCGAGTGGTCGCCCGACGGCGTCTCCTGGAGGCCGCTTTTCGAGATCGCCGGGCGCGCCGACGGCCGCTGGGAGGACGTGTACGGCCGCGTCCTGGGCCTGCGCGTGGAGGAGCCCCTGCGCGCCCTGCATCTGCGTTTCACCCTGCGCCAGGCGCAGCTGAACTCCCTGACCAACGCCCCCAACCGGCCCATGCGCCTCGCCCTCGAACCCGCCGCCCCGCTGGGCGGCGCGCCCTCCATGGGCCAGGCCGTGGAGCTGCCCTCGCGCTTCGAGGCCCGGCCGCCGAGGCCCGGACGCTACGCCGTGCAGGCCAGACTCCTCACCCCCGACGGCCCCCGCTGGGCCGACCTGGGCGGGCGCGACACAGGCCCCGACGGCCTTCTCGACTTGAGCGGCGGCCCCCCGGGCATGGCCTGCGACCTCTTCCTGCTGCGCTCCGGGACTCCTCCCGCCGCAGCCGCGCCCCTCCCGCTGGAGACGCGCCGGGTGGACCCCACACGCTACGAAGCGTCCGGAATCCCGCCCGAGGGGGGGCTGCTGCTCTTTTCTGAGTCCTGGCATCCCGGCTGGCGCGCCGGAGAGGCGAAGCCCCTCAGGGCCTACGGGTTCATGAACGCCTTCGCCCTGCCCCCGGGCGGCCCGGCAAGCGTGGCGGTGGATTTCTCGCCCCAACGCCTGCGCGACCTGAGCGACCGCGTGAGCGCCTCCGCCTGGATCGCTTCGGGAGCGGCCTGCCTGCTCCTGGCCGGCTGGAGCGTCTTTTCTTCGCGCCGCAAACAGGATAGGCCACGGGAGTCGCCATGATCCCCCAGACCGCCAAGGGCCTCATCCGGCTGGCCAGGCCGCACCAGTACGTGAAGAACCTCTTCGTGCTCCTGCCGCTGTTCTTCGGCTGGAAGCTCGGGGACGCCCAGGCCCTCTTCGGGGCCTTGATGGCCTTCGCGGCCTTCTGCCTGGCGGCCAGCGCGGTCTACGTCTTCAACGACCTGCGCGACGCCCCCCAGGACGCCCTGCATCCGGTGAAGGGCCTGCGCCCCCTCCCCTCGGGCCAGGTGACGCCCGCCCAGGCGCGTCTTTTCGGGTCCGCCCTGGCCCTGGCGGCGCTGGCCCTGGTCCCCCTGGTGCCCGGTGCGGGCTTCACGGCCGCCCTGCTGGCCTACCTGGCCATCAACGCAGCCTACAGCCTGGGGCTCAAGCACTTCGCCATCGTGGACCTCCTGTGCATCGCCCTGGGCTTCGTGCTGCGCATCTTCGCGGGCGGGGCGGCCTCGGGCGTGGAGCCCAGCCACTGGATCGTGATCATGACCTTCCTCCTGGCCCTCTTCCTGGGCCTGGCCAAGCGCCGCGACGACCTGCTGCTGGCCGAGGACGGCGTGCGCGCCCGCAAGAGCCTGGACGGCTACTCCCTGGAGTTCGTGAACCTTTCCATGGCCGTGATGGCCGGAGTGGTGATCGTGAGCTACATCCTCTACACCCTCTCCCCCGACGTGATGGCCAAGCACGGCACGGACCGGCTCTACCTCACGGGGTTGTGGGTGGTGGCGGGCATTCTCCGCTACATGCAGATCACCTTCGTGGAGGCGCGCTCGGGCTCGCCCACCCAGGTGCTCCTGCGCGACCCCTTCGTCCAGGTGTGCGTGGCGGCCTGGGTGGCCTCCTGCTACCTGATCCTGTATGTCTTGCGCTGACCCCCGGGGCAGCCGCCGCGCGTTGCGCATCCACCCTGGATCGGGTATGCGCGCGGAGGGACCACGGCCCGCCGCAGCATGACCCGACACCGCACCCCACACGACCCGGCGACACTTGAACCGGACGCCTCCGGCGTCAGCGGCCTGGACCTGGACGCCTACGACACCCGCAGTCTGGATCTCCTGGACCGCACCCGACGGCTCGCGGAGATGGAGGGCCTCGGCCCCGGTCCGGGCCTCGCCCGGGAGACCGTCGACCTGGCCCGGGACATGCGGGAAATCTACGCCAGGACATTCAAGACCCTCGGCCTCGCCCACC
>NZ_JBZVFJ010000024.1:0-31453 GCF_058402725.1 Fundidesulfovibrio sp.
CGAGGGCGGTCATGCCCAGGCCCAGGTAGTAGTAGGGCATCTCGTTGAAGAAGTCGTAGCGCCAGTCGATGCCGAGCCATTCCAGGCTCAGGGCCACGGGGGGGATGCCGGGCATGCCGAGCGGCCCCCGGGTGAGCCAGATCTCGTTGGTGAGGAAGAGCACCACCAGCTCCGTGAAGCCGAAGGTGACGATGGCGAAGTAGTCGCCCGAGAGCCGGAGCGTGGGCGCGCCGCGCAGCACGCCGCAGAGCGCGCCCAGGGCCACCGCGCCGGGCACGATGACCCAGAAGCTCACGTCGTGGTTGAGCGAGAGGATGCCCGCCGTGTAGGCCCCGATGCCGTAGAAGCCAACGTAGCCCAGGTCCAGCAGGTTGCAGAAGCCGGGCAGCACGTTCAGGCCCATGGCCAGCACTGCGTAGACCATCACGAGCACCGCCACGTGGACCACATAGTCGTCCACCAGGGGGAGGAAGGGCAGGGCCAGCACGGCGGCGGCCAGGGCGGCCTTGAGAAAGTTCTTGTTGGCGTTCATGCGCTTGGCTCCTAGGCCTTCTGGCCCACGGACTTGCCGAGCAGCCCGGAAGGACGCAGGAGGATCACGGCGATCATCACCGCGTAGCCGATGCCGTCGCGGTACTGGCTGGAGACGTAGCCCGCGCCGAGGGTCTCGGCGATGCCCAGCACCACGCCGCCCAGCATGGCCCCGGGCACGCTGCCGATGCCGCCCAGCACGGCGGCGGCGAAGGCCTTGACGCCCGCGTTGTAGCCCATGGTGGCGGAGAGGGTGTTGTAGTACATGCCCACCAGGATGCCTGCCACCGCGCCCAGGGAGGAGCCCAGGGCGAAGGTGAAGGCGATGATGCGGTTCACGTTGATGCCCATGAGCGCGGCGCTCACCTGGTTCTGGGCCAGGGCGCGCATGGCGGTGCCCACGCGGGTCTTGTTGATGATGAGCGTGAGCCCCACCATCATTGCGATGGTCAGGGCGTAGATGAACACCTGGAGGCCCGAGACGTTCACGCTGCCCAGGGTGAAGGCCGTCTCGCTGAAGGCCCGGGGCACGGCGTCCCGCGGGAAGGGCACGGGGCGCGAGCCCCAGATGATCATGGCGATGTTCTGCAGAAAGATGGAGACGCCGATGGCCGTGATGAGCGCGGCGAGCCTCGGCGCCTTGCGCAGGGGCCTGTAGGCGATGCGGTCGATGCTCACGCCGATGAGCGCGCAGCAGGCCATGGCCAGGGCGATGGCCGGAAAGAGCGGGATGCCCAAGGCGCTGATGAAGGTGATGCACAGAAAAGCGCCGAGCATGTACACTTCGCCGTGGGCGAAGTTGATCAGCTCGATGACGCCGTAGACCATGGTGTAGCCCACGGCGATGAGCGCGTAGATGAGCCCCAGGGTCAATCCATTGAAGAGTTGTTGTTCGAACACGGCCTTCTCCGAGTGGGTGTAGGTCGGCCCGGGCGATGGCGCGCCGGCGCTGGAACCTCCGGAAGGAAACGAAACAGGCTGGATGGTGGTCCAGCCTGTCTCGAATCGTTGGTCCTGCTAGCGGCTAGTTGGCCATCTGCTTCTCGGCGGGGACGAACTTGCCGTCCTTGACCATCTTCACGAAGGCGGGCTTTTCGCAGTCGCCCTTGTCGTTGAAGAAGGTCAGGCCGGTGATGCCCTTGTAGCCCTTCTCCTTGGAGTTCATGGAGGCCAGGTACTCGCGGACCTTGGCGCGGTCGGCCCCGACCTTGGAGATGGCCTCGATGATCATCCCGGCGGCGTCATACGCGTTGGCGCTCATCCAGTCAACATCGCGGTTGTACTTGGCCTTGAAGGCGTCGATGAATGCCTTGGCTTCGGGGCCGGCCTTTTCGGCCAGGAAGGGGGCGGTCAGGTAGGTGTTGTCGGCGGCGGGACCGGCGAGCTTGATGTAGTCGGCGTTGTCCAGGCCGTCGGCGCCGAACTTGGGCACGGCGAGGCCCAGCTTCTTGGCCTGGTCGGCGATGAGGGCGCCTTCGTTGTAGTAGCCGGAGATGAACAGGGCGTCGGGGGCCTGGCCTTTGATCTTGGTCAGCTGGGGGGTGAAGTCGTTGGCGCCCTTCATGTAGGCTTCCTCGCCCACCACGGTGAGGCCCACGGCCTTGGCCTGCTTCAGGAAGGCGTCCTTGAGGCCGATGCCGTAGTCGCTGTTCTCGTAGAACACGGCCACTTTCTTCAGGCCCAGGGTCTTGGCCATGTAGTCGGCCAGGAACGCGCCCTGGAAGTCGTCGCGGTAGACGTTGCGGAAGCTCCAGACCTGGCCCTTGGGGTCCTTGTTCTTGTCGGAGATGGTCACGTTGGTGGCCGTGGGGGACATGGCGGCAACGCCCGCGCGCAGGTAGTTGGGCAGGGCGGCCAGGTGCGCGCCGGAGCACAGGTGGCCCACGATGCCGACCAGGGCCTTGTCGCCGGCGATCTTGGTGCCCACGGTGGCGGCTTCCTTGGGATCGCACTGCTCGTCGAAGAAGACGGCCTCGATCTTCTTGCCGTTCACGCCGCCCTTGGCGTTGATCTCGTCAACCTTCATGGCCACGCCGGCCTTCACGTTGTCGCCGTAGCCGGCGGCGGGGCCGGTGAAGGGCGAGGGGACGGCGATCTTGATCACGTCTGCCGCAAGGGCCAGGTTGGCCATGCCGAAGAAAGCGGCCATGGCGAGCGCCACGACCAGGCCACGTTTGCATCTCATGCCTGCTCTACCTCCGTAAACGGGTTATGGGCTTTCGATCCGGGACGCAGCCCGGACGGGTCAACGGGAGACCGGCGGATTTGCCGGAGCGATCATCGACAGATGTATGCGGCAAGGCCAGGGAAAATGCAACGCTCCCGTCACGTTCCGATGACCGGAACGCCGCAGGAAGGGCTTCAACCGATTGATCTTTTTCGAGAAGCCTCGGCGCGGCGGCGCAAATTGCTCCCATTCGGTAGGAAAAAGAAAGCCGCCCGGCGAACCGGGCGGCATTTGACTGTCGACAACCGCTGAAGCCCGGCTTTTCAGGGGTCCTTGGCGAACGGCACGGCCGCCCCGCTCCCGGCCGCGTTCCGCTCGCGGTTTTGTCCCCCGAGAGGCGCGCAGGAGTCCCGGCGCGGCGCATGGTCCGTCGGAAGAGTCGATCCCTGCGGCCTGTGCAACACTTTCCGCAGGATGTGGCCCCATCGACCGGCTGCTACGGAGTCAGCTCCTGCTGGGCCTGGCGCTTGGTCTGCATGTCGGCCATGGGATTGGCGATCACGGCCTCGAAGAGGGGCTTGGCCTTGGCCATGTCCTCCAGGCCGTACTTGTACACGGCCGCCAGGTTGAACTGGGCCTGGAAATTGCCGGGCTCCAGGGCCAGCAGGCGCTCGAACTTTCTGGCCGCCTCTGCCGGGCGCTCCAGGCGGAAGAGGGTCACGCCGTGCAGGTTGAGGATGTGCTTCTCGTCCGGGGCCTTGGCTGCGGCCTTTTCGAGCACGGCGAGGGCCTTGTCCCACATCTCGGCGGCGGCGAAGGCCCCTGCCGCTTCCTCCATGGCGTCCACGTCCTCGGGGTTGGCCTGAAGACGGGACATGGCGGCCATTACGGCCTGCATGGGGTCGCCCTCTCCCCCATGGGGGTCGGCCCCGCGCATCTCCACGCTGGCCACCAACGAGGGGTGCTCCGCCCGGTAGACGAAGGACCAGACGAACATGCCGGCCAGGCACAAAAGCATCAGGCCCAGCAGGGGTTTGTTGGGGCGAGAGGCCCCGGCGGCGCTAGTCTTCATGAAGCGCTTCCAGCTGTTTCAAGCGACGCTCCAGCCGCGCCTGGCGGGTGGCCACGAAGGCCACATAGCCGCAGATGCCCAGCCAGACGATCACGTTGGCCGCCAGCAGATAGGTTTGATTGCCCATGAAATAGCCTCACTTGGTCTGGTGCAGGAAAATCTGGCGGATGGCCGCCGCCTGCCCGAGTTGCCTGGCGCGCAGCGAAAGGATCGCGGCCCAGAGAATGCCCATGGCCAGGATGGAAGCCACCACGGCCGCCACCATCTCCGGTTCGAGGCCCCCGCCCTGGGAGCCGAACACCGTGGGATGGATCGATCGCCATTTGCGGGCCGAATAGAACACCAGGGGCACGTCCAGAAAGGCCACGATGCCCAGGGCCGCGCGCACCACCGGCCCCCGCTCGCCCCCCGCGCCCGACTGGCGAAGGATGAGGTAGGCGCAGTAGACGAACCACATCACCAGCGTGGTGGTGAGCCTGGGGTCCCAGGTCCACCAGACGTTCCAGATGGGCTTGCCCCACAGCGACCCCGTGACCAGGGCCAGCCCGGAAAAGAGCACGCCCAGCTCGCAGGCGGCGCCGGCCAGGCGGTCCCAGCGGGCGTCCTTGCGCACGAGCACCAGAACCGAGGCCGCGAACACCACCAGGAAGCTGATCATGGACCACCAGGCCATGGGCAGGTGGATGTAGAAGATCTTCTGCACCACGCCCATGGTCTCTTCCACGGGGGCGTACACCCAGATGAACCACTGCGCCGCAGCCAGAGCAAGGGCCGCAGCGCCCGCAAGAAGGGCCGTCATGTCTATTCCTCGCCCGTATAGATGTATGGGAACAGCACCAGGGACGCGCCGGAGAACACAGCCGCGAAGGCTCCCGACAGCCCCATCCAGTCCATGGCCTGTCCCGTGCCCAGGATCACCCCCTCCAGCACCTTGATGCCGGACAGGAGCACCGGGATCACCAGGGGGAAAAAGATCACCGTGAGCAGCGACTCCCGCGCGCTCCTGCCCGAGGCCAGGGCGCCCATGAACGATCCCAGGGCCGCCAGCCCCGCGTCGGAGAGCAGCACGCAGCCGAGCCCCGTGAGAGCCGATCCGGCCAGCCCCTGGTCCAGGAACACGGCCACGGCCAGGGCGAACACCACCTGGCACGCGCCCACCAGGGCGAATCCGGCCAGGGCCTTGCCCAGCCACACGGACTGCACCGGGGCCGGGGCCATGGCCAGCCCCAGGCGCGCGCCGCTGCCCTCCTCCAGGGCGTAGAGCCCGTTGAACACCAGCACCTGGGAGAAGAGCGTGGAGAGCCAGAAGATGGCGGCGGCGGCCAGGGCCGGGACCTCCTCGCCGGGGCGGCGCGAGAGGCTGAAGACGAAAATGATCAGAAGCCCCAGGAGGGCCGTCTGGGCCAGGCCCTGCGCTCCGCGCAGGGTCAGGCGCAGGTCCTTGGCGGCGATGGCGGCGGCGGCCTTCAGCACGCGGCGCTCCCGGCCAGGGCGGAGGCGTCGAAGCCCGCCACGGGCCCCAGGTACGCCGCCCTGCCCTTCTCCAGGAAGAGCACGTCGTCGGCTTTGGGCAGGTCGCGCTCCAGGTGGTGGCTCACCCAGACCACGCTGCGCCCCTGCTGGCGCGTCCTGGCGATCTCGGCGTGGAGCACCCCGCGCGAGGCCTCGTCCAGGCCGGTGTCGGGCTCGTCGAGGAAGAGAAGCCTCGGCGCGATGCAGAACACGCGGGCCAGATTCAGGCGTTGGGCCATGCCCCGCGAGAAGTGCCCGGCCCGCTCATGGGCGAAGCGCGCGAGCCCCACGCGCTCCAGGGCGGCCAGGAGGTCCGCCTCCGCGAGCCCCAGACCGTGCAGACCCGTCCAGAAGCTCAGGTTCTCGAGCGCCGTGGCCTCGGCGTAGAGGAAGGTCTGATGGCCCAGGTAGGCCGTCTCGGCCTTGGAGAGCGTGGTGGAGACTTCCCCGGCCGTAGGGCGCGACAGCCCGGCCATGAGGCGCAACAGCGTGGATTTGCCCGCGCCGTTTGCCCCCACCACCATGAGCGTGCGCCCGGGGTCCACGGTGAGGTCGATGTTCTTGAAGACCATGCGGTCCCCGTAGAACTTGGCCACGCCCCGCAGCGAAAGCACCGGCCTAGGCCTCCCCGGAACGCCGGACCATGGCCAGCAGGCCCGCCGCGCACATGAGCGCGCCGCCGATCCAGAACCAGTTCACCAGGGGGTTCACGCTCACCTTGAGGCTGGCGCTGCGGTCCTGCGAGAAGGCCAGCAGGGTGGCGTAGAGCTCCACACCCAGCGAGGGGATCACCGAGACTTCGGCAAAGGGCTGGGGGAAGTTCCGGTAGATGCGGCGTTCCGGGGTCAGCTCGCCAAGGGGCTTGCCGTCCTTCTCCACGGTGATCAGGGCCTTGCCGCCCGAGAAGCGCGGGTTGGAGACCTCCTCCAGCCCCCTGTAGGTCATCTTGTAGCCCTGGAGCTCGAAGGTCTGGCCGGGGGAGAGCACGGCCTCCTTGGCGTCCTGGTACGGACCCGAGAAGGACACGCCCACCAGGACCATGGCCAGCCCGGCATGGAGCAGCCAGGCTCCCAGGCCGCCGCTCAGGCTGCGCGCGCCGGTGCTGGTGGCCAAAAGGGCCGCCAGACTCACCAGGGAGGCCACGCCCGAGGCCATGCCCACCAGGGGCACGGGCTTGCTGTAGCCCAGCGCCCAGAAGGCTCCGGCCGAGACGAGCATGGCCGCCAGGGCGGCCATGGCCCAGCGGGGCTGGCGCAGCCCTTCCTTCCAGCCCAGCCAGGGGCAGAAGGCCAGGATCACTCCCGTGAGCACGAAGAGCGGCGTGCACACGCGGTTGTAGAAGGTGGCGTCCAGGCCCACGGGGTTGGCGCTCCAGAGTTTGGAGATCACGGGCCAGAGGGTGCCCAGAAACACCACCAGGGCGCAGGTCAGCATGAGCCAGGCCAGAGAGAGGAGCATGCCCGGCAGGGAGAACAGCGCGTCCATGGGCCGCGCGGGCGCGGCGGGGCGGCCCGTGACGGCCACCCAGAGGCTCACGCCCAGGCCCGCGAGGATGAAGGTGAGCAACGGCCTGCTCACGCCGCCTTCGCCGAAGGCGTGGAGCGACTCGATGACGCCGCTGCGCACCAGGTATGTGGCGAAGAAGCACAGGAGCATGGTCACGGCCATGAGCAGCACGTTGGTGCGCTTGAGCGAGCCGCGCCTGGTCTCGATGATGCCGGTGTGCACGGCGGCGGTGGCCGCGAACCAGGGGATGAGCGAGGCGTTCTCCACCGGGTCCCAGGCCCAGTAGCCGCCCCAGCCCAGCTCCATGTAGGCCCACCAGCAGCCCAGGACGATGCCCGCGGTGAGCATCACCCAGGAGACCAGCGTGACGCCGCGCGTGGCCCTGATCCAGGAGGTCTTCTCGCCCGTGGCCCAGGCGGCCAGGGCCAGGCAGCCGGGCACGGTGAACCCGGCGTAGCCCATGAAGAGCAGCGGGGGATGGAAGATCATGCCCGGATTCTGGAGCAACGGGTTCAGGCCCTTGCCGTCGGGCGGCACGGGGGCCAGGCGGATGAAGGGATGGCTCGGCCCCGTGAGCAGCAGGAGGAAGAAGGCCTGCACGGTGAGGAAGAAGAGCCAGTAGTGCAGGCGGGTCTCCTCGGAGAGGTTCTCGTAGCTGCGGGTCATGGAGAAGGCGAGCCCGAAGAAGGCGGTCATCCACGCCCAGAACAGGAGCGACCCCGCCTGCCCGGCCCAGAAGGCCGTGAGGGCGTAGAACAGGGGCAGCACCGAGTCGGTGTAGCTGTAGACGTATTCGTAAGAGAAATCGCGCTTCCAGAGGGCCACAACCAGGATGGCCGACACGGCCGTGAGCACGGAGAACACCACGCCCATGCCGGACTCGAACCAGGCCAGCTTGCCGGTTTCGCGGTTGGCGATCTGCCAGGCGGCGAGCCCGGCCAGGACCAGGGAGCCGATCAGGGACAACAAAAGCGCCCAGTGGGCGGCCAGATGCATACAACCTCCCTCGGAAGGCGCTTGTTGGGCCGGTTAGCCCTTGGATTCCTTGCGGTTCTCTTTCTGGTACTTGGAGGGGCACTTGGTCATGAGGGTTGAGGCCCCGAAGACGCCTCCGGGCGACTTCACGCCTCCCTCCACGATGACCTCAACGCCGGGCTTGAATGTGTCGGGCACGGCTCCCTTGTAGTCCACGGGAATGGTCTTGGCGGGGTCGTCCTTGTCCACCAGGGTGAAGCGCACGCCCAGCCCGCCCGCAGCCGGTTCCACGCCCTGCTCGGCCACGGTGCCGAAGAGCCGGGCCTGGCCCAGTTGTTCGGGCTTCATGGCCAGGGCCTCGCTCACGTTGAGGAAGTACACCGAGCCCTCGTCCAGCCCGGAGTACACAAGCCAGCCCAGCCCTCCCAGGAAGAGGGCCAGTGCCGCCGCGTACACGCCTTTCTTGCTGCCGCCCGCCATGTTCGCTCCTTGCCGCGCGCTCCGCCGTCCCGGTAGCCCGGCGTGCGCCGCCCGGCGCTGGCCTCCGGCATGCTGCCCCACGCGGCAAGCCGGACCGGCCGTTAAACAGGAACAATTCCTAGAAAATATCAAGCTGCATGGCAAGGACTATCGCATGCCTGCCCTGTCGCGCAGCAATTTTTCCCGCCGGGTGCGCGCGAGGTCCCTCATATCCGCGACCTCGTCGGTCTCGTCAACGATTTCCTTGCCCAGAATCTCTTCCAGAACGTCCTCGAGGGTGATCACGCCGCTCACGCCGCCGTATTCGTCGAGCACAACGAAGAGGTGGGTTCGTCCGTCGATGAAGTTCAGGAGCACCTTGTCCAGACTCATGGTGTCCAGCACGAACTGGACGGGCTGCATGATGCTGGCGAGCTTGAGCTCGTGCTGGTCGCTGGCAAGGGCCTCGAACACCTGTCGGCGCAGGACCACGCCCACGATGTTCTCGGGGTCGTCCTCCTCGTAGACGGGCACGCGGCTGTGCGACCACAGGGGGTTCTCCTCGCGGGCCTCGCTGACGGTCATGTCCGAGGGGAGGGAGAAGACCACGGTGCGCGGGGTCATGGCGTCACGGACTGTGCGGGTGTCCAGGGCCAGGATGTTGGTGATGGAGCGCTCTTCCAGGGCGTTGATCTTGCCTGCCTTGCTGGTGAGGCGCACCATGGCGCGGATGTCGTCCTCGGAGGCGTCGGGGCCTTTGGCGCGCCCGGTGACCAGCCGCGTGAGGAATCCGCTGGCCCACACAACGGGGGTGAGCGCGGCCACCATCAGGCGCAGGGGCTGGGCCAGCACCGGCCCCAGGGGCCGGGCGTAGACCACGCCCACGGTCTTGGGGAGGATTTCCCCGAACACCAGGATCATCACGGAAAAGGCGGCGGTGAACCAGGCCAGGTTCTCCTCGCCCAGCACGCCCACGGCCAGCGCGCCCGACACGGTGGCGCCCGCGGCGCAGGCCATGGTGTTCACGGTGAGGATGGCGGTGATGGGTTTGTCGATGCTCATGCGCATCTGGTAGAGAAGCTCGCCCGAACGCTTGCCTTCCGCGCGCATGCGCTCGATCCAGCTCCAGCGCAGGGAATAGAGCACCGCCTCGGAGAGCGAGCAGAAACAGGAGAGCACCAGGGCGACGGCGATGGCCAGGGAGAGTTCAAGCATGGCGACGCACCGTCACGGGGGGGAATGGTCGCGGGGGAGTGTCCCCGCCGGAGTGGTTCATGGCGTGGTCATGGGTCGGTGGCGGAGGGCCGCCGTTGGATGGATCGCTTTAGAAGCAGGGCCAGTGCCAAGTCTAAACATTTTGCCGTTGATGTAAAGTGCGCCTCACTGCCCCGAGGCCAGCACATCCGGCAGGTCCACGGGCAGGGCGCTCTCCCAGGAGGGCTTGCGGGCAAGGGCCACATGCCCGGCGCGCTCCAGGATGGCCTGTCCTTCGGGGCCGCGCAGATAGTCCGCAAAGGCCCGTGTGAGCGGCTGGGCGTCCCGGGCCACGGCCAGGTGCATCACGCGGTAGATGCGCCAGCGTCCCTCCAGGAAGTTGTGCACCGTGGGGGCCTGGCCGTCCACGGCCACGGGTTTCATTGCGGCGTCCAGGTCGCGCATGCTGATGAAACCCAGGATCTCCTTGTTGCGGATGAGCGTGAAGCGCAGCGCCGGCTGGCTGGAGAGGCTCACGGTGCGCGGCATGGTCAGGGGTCTGCCCTCCTCTTCCGAGGCCTCCATGTAGGTGGCCATCACGGGGAACGCGCCGCCGCCAGCGTCGCTCCAGAGGGGCACGAGCCCCGCAAAGAGCCTGCGCAGGGTGGCAGTGTCCAGCGACTCCACGGGATTGAGGGAGTTGACCACCACGGCCACCGGGTCCACCCCGTAGGGGATGAACTCCAGCGAGGCCCCGGGGCCGGTGACGGCCTGAGGGCTGCGATCGAAGAGGCAGATGTCGGCCTGGCGCAGGCGCACGCGGGAGAGCCCCACGCCCGCCCCGGTCATGGTGAAGCTCACGGTCACGCCGGGATGGGCGGCGCTGATGCGTGCGGCGGCCTCGTGCACGGCCACAAGGCCCACGTCGCTGCCGGTGACGCGCAACTCGCCCGAGAGCCCTTTGAAGGCATCGAGAGGGTCCCCGGCGGCGCGGGCCGGGTCGGGGAGGAGGCAGGCCAGGGTCCAGAGGGACAGGCAGGCCGCAAGAAGCGCGCGGCGTTTCATTCCGATCCCTCCTTGATCTCGCGGGGCGGCATTGTCCCCTGCAGGAAGAACCGCTCGGCGATCTCCTCCACCACCATGTCGGGACGTTCCTTCTCGATGAGTTCCTTGTCGAAAAGGCTTTTGGCCCCGCGCAGGCCCGGGCGCACCCAGACGTAGACGGCCCGGCTGAAGTGCTCGCCCAGGAAGGGCACCAGTTCCCAGAAATAGGAATCGTGGAAGAAGACGGCGCGCGGCAGGGAGGCGTCTTCGCGCACGGAACCCTGGGCGGGCTGCACATAGCCCGGCCGGACGGCCCCGGGGCTGATGCCCCTGGCCTTGAGGGGCTTCCTGGCGAAGAACAGCACTTTGTTGTCGAGCACGAGGTCCTCCAGCCCCACCATGAAGGAGAGATCGCCCCCCAGGTGGGCGTATTCCTGGATGATGAAGTCCTCCTCCCGCATGGGCTTGAGGACCGGGAAGCGCGGGGCGAGGCGCTCGATGATGGCCTGGTAGGAGGGGAAGGCCCCGTAGGCGTTCCAGTGGCTGTCGGTGCGGTAGAACACCTCGCGGCCGGCCTTGGCCTGCATCAGGGGTTCGCGCAGGTCGAGCAGGTCCACGGCGCCGTCCCGGCGGAAGCGCTCAACGGCCTGTTCCAGGTGGGACGTGCGCCCGGCCTGATCCCAGGAGGCGGGCAGGTGCTCGGGGTAGACCGAGCTCTTGTTGGGCGTGATCACCACCAGATACGCGATGCCCCGCTCGGCCAGCCAGGCGCGGCGTTCCGCGTAGACGGCGTGCAGACGGTCCAGATCCTCTGCGGTCAGGGGCGCCACGGACCTGTGGTCCGCTTCGAGGTCGATGCCCCTGTCCTTAGCCAGGTAGAGCCAGCCCTCTTTGCCCACCACCACGGGGGCGTTGCCCGAGAGCGAGCCGAAGAGGCTGGTGGAGGTGAAGTTGTGCCAGCGGATGAGCATGCCCCGGAAGGGGAAGTTCTTGTCGAGCCAGCCCCCCGTGAGGGCGCGGCAGACGGCCTGGATGCCTGCGGGGTTCAGGGCGGCCTCGGGAAAAGGCGTGTTGGTGGCCTCGCCCAGCTTCTCGCGGGGCGCGAAATGCAGGAACTGGGCCGAGAGCGGCAGTGCGATGGCCAGGCAGAACAGGGCCGAGGAGCACAGGGCGATCAGGCGACGGCCCGGGGGGGAGTGGTTCACGAATGAGCCTTCACGGATGGAGATGGAGCGCGCTCGCGCCAGATTTCCAACAACTGCGGGCGAAGCCGCGCAAGCTCCCGCTCCACCGCCGGGGGCAGCAGGAAGCGCAGGTTGGCCCCGCGCCGGAAGCGGTCTCTTACAAAGGAGGCGCTGATGTCAAGCCGGGGCACGTCCACCAGCACGAGCCGCCCGCCCGAAGCGCGCTCCCAGAGCCCGGGACCGGCGGGGAAAAAACCCAGCTCCGGCCGCGAGGCCAGGTAGACCTCCACTGCGTCGCGCCCGTGGCGGTCGCGCCCGGCCACGGCCAGGTGGGCCAGATCGCCCAGGCGGTGGCCGTCGCGCCACTGGTGCAGGGTGAGCAGGTCGCCCGATCCCATGATGAAGTGAAGTTCGACCCCGGGACGACGCCGGGCCAGTTCCTCCAGCGTGTGCACGGTGTAGGAGGGGCCTGGTCGTCCGGCCTCCATGGGGTTTGCGCGCACGCCCTCAAGATCCCCCAGGGCCATCTCCAGCAGGCTCAGGCGCAGCTCGAAGGGCAAAAGGCCCTCCTCGGGCTTGTGGGGCGGCCGGGCGGCGGGCACGATCTCCACGCCGTCCAGTCCGAGCGCCTCGGCCATCTCGAGGGCCAGGCGCACGTGCCCCACGTGCACGGGGTTGAACGTGCCGCCCAGCACCCCCAGGCGAAGGCTCACGTGCGCTCGCCCCTGCGGGTCATCTACGTCCTCACCTGCCCCTGCCCCAGCACCACGAACTTGGAGCCCGTGAGCTCCTTGACGCCCATGGGGCCGTAGGCGTGCAGCTTGGAGGTGCTGATGCCGATCTCCGCGCCAAGCCCCAGCTCGCCGCCGTCGTTGAAGCGCGTGGAGCAGTTCACGCCCACCATGGAGGCGTCGGCCTCGCGAAGGAAGCGCATGGCCCGGGCGTGGTCCGCAGTGAGGATGCACTCCGTGTGGTTGGAGCCGTGGGCGGCGATGTGGTCCAGGGCTTCGTCCATGCAGCGCACTTGGCGCACGGCGAGCACGTAGTCCAGGAATTCGCAGCCCCAGTCTTCTGGGCCTGCGGGCTTGGCGGAGGGGCCAAGCAGCGGCAGCGAGGCCTCGCAGGCGCGGAACTCCACGCGCGAGCCCAGGGACCGGGCCAGCCGGGGCAGCAGCGCGGGGGCGGCCTTCTCGTGCACCAGCAGGCACTCCAGGGCGTTGCACACGCCGGGGCGCTGGCACTTGGCGTTCTCCACCACGGCCAGGGCGTTGTCCAGGTCGGCGCACTCGTCCACATAGAGGTGGCACACGCCCTTGTAGTGCTTGAGCACGGGCATGGTGGCCGCCTCCACCACGGAGCGGATGAGGCTCTCCCCGCCCCGAGGGATCATCACGTCGATGTACTGGTCGAGCTTGCACAGGATGGGCACGGCCGCGCGGTCGGTGACGGGCACGATGCCCACCGCGCCGCCGGGCAGCCCGGCCTCCACCAGGGCGCGGCTCACCAGGGAGGCCAGGGCCATGTTGGAGTGGAAGGCCTCGGAGCCGCCGCGCAGCACCACGGCGTTGCCCGCCTTGAGGCAGAGGATGGCCGAATCCACCGTGACGTTGGGGCGCGATTCGTAGATCATGCACACAACGCCCAGGGGGATGCGCATCCTGCCCACCATGAGCCCGTTGGGGCGCTGCCACATGGTCTCGATGGCGCCCACGGGGTCGGGCATGGCGGCCACGTCGCGGCAGGCGGCGGCCATGGAGGCGAGCACCCTGGGCGTCAGGCGCAGGCGGTCGAGCTTGGCGGCGTCCATGCCCGAGGCCTCGGCCTTGGCGATGTCCCGGGCGTTCTCGGCCTCGATGGCCGGGGCTTCGGATTCCAATAGCCCGGCCAGGGCGGTCAGCGCCGCGTCCTTGGCCCTGCCGGGGGCCTTGGCCATGAGGCGCGCGGCCTGCCTGGCCTCGCGGGCCAGGGCCTCCATACGCTCCTGAATGTTCATGCTGTCCTCCGGATTTCTTCGACTGGTGAAACTAGCCTCAGGGCCGCCCCTTCGTCAACGCGGGCCTTTTGACAGGGCCGGGCTTTGGGTTTAGAGGGATTGACTTCGGCCCGGCCGGATCGATCCGGCCTTCCTCAACTCTCCAACAACCAACGAAGCGCACACACCATGGCAGACATTTCCTTCGACCGCGGCGGGCAGGACAACCCCCTGGCCTCCTTCCTGGGCAACAACTGGCGCACCCTGATTGCCGCTGTCGTGGCGGCCCTGCTGGCCGTTGGCGGCTACGCGGCCTACACCTCCTACGCCAAGAAGGCCAAGGCCCAGGCCGAGAACGACCTTGGCGCCATCATCGCCTCCAAGACCGGCCCCGAGCGCCTGAGCGCCCTGGAGGCCTATGTGAAGACCGCCCCGGCCTCCACCAAGGACGCCGCGCTCCTGGAGCTGGCCCGCACCGCCGCCGAGCAGGGCAACCACGCCAAGGCCGCCGAGGCCTGGAACCAGCTTGCCCTGACCGCACCCGGCGGCGTGAAAGATCTTGCCGTGCTCGGTCAGGCCTCCGCCCTGGCCCAGGCCGGCAACAAGGCCCAGGCCGTGAAGCTCCTGGCGGACTTCATGCCCAAGGCTCCCAAGGCCTTCCAGCCCCTGGTGGCCCGCCAGCTGGCCGCCGTGGCCGAGGACGCCCAGGCCTGGACCGAGGCCCTGGCCGCCTACGAACGCCTGCGCGACGCCGCCGAGGGCGGCAACAAGGCCCTGTTCGAGGCGAAGATCACCGAGATCAAGGCCAAGACCAAATAACTCCGTATTTCCGAGGTTTCGTTCCATGCCCAGTCCCCTGCTGGCACAGACCCCTGGCGAGACGCTGCTCCTGCTCGGCAACGAGGCCATCGTGCGCGGAGCGCTCGAAGGCGGCGTCGGCTTCGTGAGCTGCTACCCCGGCACGCCCTCCTCCGAGGTTCCCGACACCTTCTTCCGCATGAGCCGCGACGGCGACTACCGCTTCGAATACTCCACCAACGAAAAGGTGGCCCTGGAAGTGGGCGCGGGCGCGGCCCTGGCCGGAACGCCCACCCTGGTGACCATGAAGCACGTGGGCGTCAACGTGGCGGCGGACCCGCTGCTCACGCTTTCCTACATCACCGCGCCGGGGGGCCTGGTGCTCCTCTCCGCCGACGACCCGGGCTGCCACTCCAGCCAGAACGAGCAGGACAACCGCCACTACGCCCGCCTGGCAGGCCTGCCCTGCTTCGAGCCCGCCACGGCCCAGGAATGCAAGGACATGACCCGCGACGCCCTGCTCCTGGCCCAGCGCACCGGACAGCCGACGCTCCTGCGCACCACCACGCGCGTCAACCACGTGCGCGGCCCGGTCACTTTGGGCTCGCTGCCCGCCGACAAGGCCCGCAAGGAGTTCGCGCGCAACCTCCAGCAGTACGTGCCCATCCCGGCCCACTCCCGGGTGCAGCACCGACAGCTCCTGGACCGCCTGGCGGCCATCGGCCGCGAGGCCGAGGCCTCGCCCTGGAACAAGGTCTCGGGCCAGGGGACCCTGGGCGTCATCGCCTCGGGCGTCACCCGCTGCTACCTGCGCGACGCCCTCCTGGAGGAAGGCATCGAGGGCTCCGTGAAGGTGCTGGACCTGGGCCTGAGCTACCCCATGCCCGACGGTTTGCTCCTCTCCTTCCTGGAAGGGCTCGAGAAGGTGCTCGTCCTGGAGGAGCTGGACCCGCTGGTGGAAGAGCACGTGCGCGCGCTGGCGCAGCGCAGGGGCATCTCCATCGAGGTGCTGGGCAAGGGTGAGGCGCTCCCGCTCTGGGGCGAATACTCCACCCAGATGGTGCGCCAGGCCCTGCGCCAGGCACTGGGCCGCCAGAGCCACGCCCCCCAGCACTGCGCCCCCGAGGGCGGGCTGGCTCAACGCCCGCCCAACCTCTGCGCGGGCTGCTCGCACCGCTCGGCCTACTACACCGTGCGCGAGGTTTTCGGAGACGACGCCTTCTACTCCTCGGACATCGGCTGCTACACCCTCGGGCTCCTGCCGCCGCTCTCCATGGCCGACTTCCTGCTCTGCATGGGATCGAGCGTCTCCACCGGGTCGGGCTTCGCCTCGGCCTCCGGCAGGACCACCATCGGCTTCATCGGGGACTCCACCTTCTTCCACTCCGGCGTCACCGGCCTGATCAACGCCGTCCACAACGACCACGATATCCTCGTGGTGGTGCTGGACAACCGCACCACCGCCATGACCGGCCACCAGCCCCATCCGGGCGTGGACGCCACGGCGCTCGGCCCCAACCCCCGCAAGGTGGAGATCGAGCCCCTGGTGAAGGCCTGCGGCGTGGAGCATGTGGTCACGGTTTCGCCGCTCAACCACAAGGCCTCGCGCAAGGCCCTGGAGGCCATGAAGGCCCTCAAGGGGCCGCGCGTGATCATCTTCCAGGATCCCTGCGTCATCCACGAGCGCCGCACCACCGGCAAGGGCAAGCCCCAGGTGGCGGTGGCGGCCGAGTCCGGCCAGGGCTGCCTGGACGTGCTGAACTCCCTGGCCTGCCCGGCCTTCATCAAGGAAGGCGGACAGGTGCGCGTGGACGAAGAGCTCTGCTCGGGCTGCATGTACTGCCTGCAGCTGGACAAATCCTTCAAGGCCAAGAAAAGGGGCGCCTAGATGCAGCGCGCGCGTATCTTCTTCACCGGCGTGGGCGGACAGGGCACCCTGACCGCCACCAAGCTCGTCTCGCTCACGGCCCTGGACGAGGGCCTGCCCGTCACCAGCGGCGAGATCCACGGCATGGCCCAGCGCGGCGGCGTGGTGGAATCCACGGTGCTCGTGGGCTACCTGAGCCCCAAGATCACCCACGGCGAGGCGGACCTGCTCCTGGGTTTCGAGCTGTTGGAAACCCTTCGGGCGCTCTGCTACCTCAAGCCCGGCGGCGTGGTGGTCTCCAACTCCCAGGCCCTGCCCCCGCTCTCCGTGGCCACGGGCAAGGCCGCCTATCCGGAGCTGGAGGCCGTGCGGGCCAAGGCCCAGGCGGCCGCCTCCAAAGCCTTCTTCGTGCCCTGCCGCACACTGGCCGAACAGGCCGGATCGGCCCAGAGCGCCAACACGGTGCTCCTGGGCGCGGCCTGCGCCGTGGGCGCGCTGCCCTTCGGCATGGAGGCCCTGGAGCGCTCGGTGCGCAAGTACCTCAAGCCCGCCCTGGCGGAAACGAACCTCAAAGCCCTGGCGCTGGGGGCCGGGGCCGCGCAGTCCTGATCCCATGGGCCCCTTGAGCTTCCACTCGGGCGAGGGTCTTTCCCAGAGGTTCCTCACGGCCATGCGCGCCATGCTCGACGAGGCCGTGCCCGCAAGGCCCGCCCGGGACTGCCTGGACGCCATGCTGGCCCGGCTCGTGGAGACCATGACCTACCACAGGGCCTACCTGGAACTGCTCGACGTGCCCATGCCCAACCAGCGCCTCTCGCTCTCGCGGGGGCAGGAGGCCTTCTTCGGCGCGCCCCAGGGGCCAGGCCCCCTGGCCACGGGGCAGGTGATGGCCACGCGCCAGTCCGTGATCATCGAGAACATGGCCGACCACCCGGACTTCTACGGACGCCCCGCCAGCGACCTGGAGAATCTCTGCTTCATCTGCGTGCCCGTGCTGGTGCCCGGCAGCCGCAGCGAAGGCCGGGCCGAATCCATGGGCGCCCTGTGCGCCGACGTGCCCAAGGCCCCGCCCGTGTTCCTGGAGCGCCAGCGCGACTTCATGATGGCGGCGGCCAGCGTGTTCGCCATCACGGCTCAGCGCCTGCGCGACGAGCTCTACAAGCCGCGCTCCAAGCCGCGCCCGGAGCCCCAGGCCGTGGCCGAGGCCCAGCGCAAGCACAAGGTGGTGGCCGTCTCCAAAAGCATGCGCCTCGTGCTGCGCCAGGTGGACCAGGCCGCCCAGAACGACTCCCCCGTGCTGCTCCTGGGCGAAGAGGGCACGGGCAAGGAATACCTGGCCAAGGCCCTGCACAACCAGAGCGCCCGGCGCAGGCGTCCCTTCCTGCGCCTGGTCTGCTCCGCCGAGCCGCCCGAAGCCATCGAGCGCGCCCTCTACGGGGTCCAGAAGGGCGAGGCCGCCGGGTCCACCCAGTCGCGGCGCGGCCAGTTGGAACTGGCCCAGGGCGGCACGCTCTACATCGAGGACGTGGAGGAGCTGACCCTGGCCGCGCAGCAGCGCCTGCTGCGCTTCCTCCAGGAGGGATCGGCCACCCGCTTCGGGGCCGACCAGCCCCTGAAGCTCGACGTGCGCATCGTGGCCGGAAGCCGCGCCAACCTGGAAGACATGGTGAGTTCCGGGGAGTTCCTGGAAGACCTTTATTACGCCCTGGCCGTGGTCTCCATCTACGTCCCCCCCCTGCGCGACCGCGCGGGCGACGTGCTCCCCCTGGCCGAGTTCTTCCTGGAGGAGTTCGCCCGTTCCCAGGGCCGGGAGTTCAAGCGCATCTCCACCCCGGCCATTGACCTGATCAGCCAGTACCACTGGCCCGACAACGTGCGCGAGCTGCACTCCTGCATGGAGCGCGCCTTCCTGCAGACCGAGGACGGCGTGATCCGCGCCTACCACCTGCCCCCCACGCTCCAGACCGCCGAAAGCTCCAACACCGAGGCCACCCTTTCCTTCGGGGAAGCCGTGGACCAGTTCGAGCGCGAACTGCTCATCGAGGCCCTCAAGAAGGCCAAGGGCAACATGTTCCAGGCCGCCAAGGACCTGCGCGAGAGCTACCGCATCATCAACTACAAGGTGAAGAAGCACGGCATCGATCCCAAGCGCTACACGCCCGGGAAGCGCAAGTAGCTCTCCATTCCGCTCCAGGAAGACGCCCCGGCCCCGCTGAAGGCCCGGGGCGTTTCTGTTTCGGGGACCGGCTTCTCCTGCGCAGACATCAGGAGAAGGCAGGGGGCAGAGATCGCCAACTGCCGGAGAGTCGCGCCGGAAAGGCCCGGCGCGCGCTAAGCGTCCGGCCTTCGCCCAATATCGGCGGCGAACGCCATTCCCGGCGGGAGCGTTTGACCAAAGCCCGCTTTATGCTATGAGGGAACATGCGCGGAGCCTCCGCGCCAAGGAGGTATGGATGACCAAGCAGCTGTCCTTCACCCGACTCGAACAGGCCGCCCTGCCCGGATACCGCGACCGCCTGGACCGGGCCTCCTCCGCCGAGGACGTGCGCCGGGCCTTCTCGGAGACCGTGGCCACCCTCCTGGCCGACGCCCTGGGCGAGCCCGGGGCCGTGGGGCCGCAGGGCGTCTCCCTGGACACGTCCCATCCCACTGGCTTCGCGCTCTCCCCCGCACTGCTGGAGACACCGGGCTTCACCGACGCCTGGAAGGAGTCCGACCTGCGGCGCATCCTCAAGGACATGGCCAAAAGCGCCGTCAACCGCCATCAGCACCTGGAGAAACGCCCGGAAAAGGTCCAGGCCAGGACCCACGTCAAGCAGGGCCGGGGCTGATCCGGCGCGTCCGGCCGGGGCGCGGTCCAAACCCGAAGGGGGGGGACAGGGCGCGTCGCCGCGCACGCGCCCCGATGGATGTCCCATGTCCCCCTCGCGGCGCGCGTCGGCCCCTTGCCCGAATCGCCCGGCGTTTCAGCGGCAGTAGCTCATGGCCCGGCACACGCCCTCCAGGGTCTCGCCCTTCTTCAGGCGCTCCCGGAAGGCCTTGAGGAACTTGGGACCCATGGAGGCGTAGAAGGCCTCGCAAGCCGCGCGGTCCGTAGCGGTCAGCAGCGAACACTGCCGCGAGGCGTCCACCGCCAGTGCGTCGGAGTCGCCCATGGAAGACTGCACGAGGCCCAGCACCAGCTGGCAGGCCGTGCACTCCAGGTAGCCCCCCTGGGCGCGCGCCGGAGGCCCGGCCAGAACGAGCGCGGCCGCCAGGGCCAGCGCGGGGGAAAGCATCGCCAGGACACGTCTCATGGGATTCTCCTTTCTTGCGGTTTTTCGCGCCGCGTGCCGAGGATAGGCCCCCGGCGGGCCTCCCGCAAGCCGGGAGGCCTCCCGGGAGCGACCGGGCGACCGGAAATCCCGCATGTCGCAGCCCGAAGCGTCCTCCCCGCTCCCGGAGCGGACCCGGGCGTCGCTCCGCCGCCGCCCTGGAGCGCCTCGCCCGCTCTTGCCTTGCAGGCGGTTTTCACTTAGCACCCGGCCACGGGAGGACATCATGCTGGCCATTCTCGACTACAAGGCAGGCAACCAGACCTCGGTGCGCCGCGCCCTGGATTACCTAGGCATCCCCTGCGCCATCACGGCGGACCCCGAGACCCTGCTCTCGGCCACGGGCGTCATTTTCCCTGGAGTGGGAGCGGCCGGACAGGCCATGGACCACCTCACGAGCACAGGGCTCGACCTGGTGCTCAAGCGCATCGTGGACGCGGGCAGGCCCATGCTGGGCATCTGCGTGGGCTGCCAGATCCTCCTGGACTACTCGGCCGAAAACGACACCAAGGCCCTGGGCATCGTGCCCGGCGAATGCGCCCTGTTCAACCCGGGCCTCACCGAGGAGGACGGCCAGCCCATCCGCGTGCCGCACATGGGCTGGAACAAGGTTTCTCTGACCAAGCCCTGCGAACTCTTCGCCGGGGTGGACCCGGACGCGGAGTTCTACTTCGTGCACAGCTACTACCCCTCGCCAAGCGCCGAGTATGTGATCGGCAGGACCTTCTACGGCATGGAGTTCTGCTCCGTGCACGGCAGGCCCGGACTGTGGGCCGTGCAGTTCCACCCGGAGAAGTCCGGGCGTCCGGGGCTCGCGCTTCTTTCCAACTTCGCCGCCTACTGCAGGGAGAAGTCCAATGCTCAGTAAACGCGTGATCCCCTGCCTGGACGTGCGCGACGGCAAGCTCACCAAGGGCGTGAAGTTCCTTGGCAACGTGGACATCGGCGACCCCGTGGAGACCGCTCGCGCCTACTACGAGCAGGGCGCGGACGAGATCGTCTTCTACGACATCACCGCCTCCGCCGAGGGCCGGGGCATCATGCTCAAGGTGGTGGAGAAGGTGGCCTCGCAGATCTTCATCCCCTTCTCGGTGGGCGGGGGCATCTCCACCGTGGAGGACATGCGCGCCGTGCTCATGGCGGGCGCGGAGAAGATCTCGGTGAACTCTGCTGCCGTGAAGAACCCCGACATCATCAGCGAGGGCGCGGCGGCCTTCGGCTCCCAGTGCGTGGTGGTGGGCATGGACGTTCTGCGCGTGGGCGTCTCGGAGCAGATCCCCTCGGGCTACGAGATCGTGATCCACGGCGGGCGCAAACGCATGGGCCTGGACGCCATCGAGTGGGCAAAGACCGTGGAGGCCCTGGGCGCCGGCGAACTCTGCGTGAACTCCATCGACGCCGACGGCACCAAGGAAGGCTACGAACTGACCCTCACCCGCACCATCAGCGAGGCCGTGACCATCCCCGTGATCGCCTCGGGCGGAGCGGGCTCGCCCGCGCACATGCGCGACGCGCTCACGGAAGGCAAGGCCAGCGCGGCGCTCATCGCCTCCATCGTGCACTACGGCGAGTACACCATCCGCGAACTCAAGGACTACCTCCACGCCGAGGGCGTGAAGATGCGCATGGTCTGGTAAGGCCCAGCCCCAGGCCCGGGAGCGCGGCCAAGCGGCCCGGTGAACAATCCTCGACGGCTGCGTTGCAGGGACAAAGCCAACCCCTCAGGGTGGGAAAGACGCTTCGGGCTTGGCTTTTTCCCCGCGCCTTGCCAAGCGATTCAAAATCGCAAACTAGCTTTTGGGCGTGGCATTCCGCCATTTATGGCGAAGCGCTATGACAGGCATCTCCACATAGTGGTACGACAGGTACGAGAGAAACGTCGAGACAGCGATGAGCACGATTCCATTACTGACGTTGTACCCCTCGACATTGTAGAACTCGAGGTAGGCCCATTTGAGAAGATAGTGGTTGAGAAACACTCCATAGCTCAAATTGCCAAGGAACGTGTCGATCCTGCTGGTGCGTTGCCTGCGCAACATCCAGACGATCGGAACACCTCCGAGTATTCCGACGGTCATCTCCAGGCTGTACGGAACATGGATCTTTCCTGCAAATGAAAGGACCACAAGCAATAACGCAATAAAACAGAATGTAAAAATGACCTGACGATCCGGGAACTTGCGATCCCTGCAGTCATACATGAAAGAACCTATCAGGAAGATGAATAGATTCCCAGGAAGCAGTCTGTACCCGAACATGTCCGTATCCAACACTCCAAAGCACGCCAAAGTGAATACGGCGACGGAAACCACACTCAGCGCCTTTCGCATGTCGACTATCAGAATCAGAGGAATGAGAAGATAGAAACACAGTTCAAGACCTAACGTCCATGCCTGTGGTATCAGCAGGCAATTGCTCAAATCAGGGATGAACTTGAACAGACCCAGGGGGAGCATCAGGACGTTCAGAAAGACAAGATCGGGCCGCACATCGCTGACCATCCCGTCGTCTGGCCGTGCAAGCAGGACAAACACCACCGTGAGCAACAGGTAGACGAGATACTGGGGGAACAGCCTGAACGCCCTGTCGGCGTAGAAATACCCAACCTTCCGAAACGACAAATAATATTTATCGATGAGCGCCGTCATCACGAAGCCGCTCAGCAGGAAAAACGAGACCACCGCCAGAACCCCGACGTTCATCCCCAGCAAACTCACCCGGATGTGCGACAGCACGACAAACACGGCCAAGAGATACCTGTAACACCCCATATTCCCTCCAACAAACAATCAACCGGCAACACCCTCGCGGAGACAGCCCTGTGAACCTTACGGCCCGTTGAACAAGTCGCTTCGTGCAGCCTGTTCAATCCCTTCGCCGGAAAGGCGCGGGGAACTGCCAAGCCCGGAGCGCATTGCGCCACCGAGAGGGTCCGGCGTTCTCCCGCAACGCAGTCCGCGAGGATGGATCGTGAGGACGCAACGCGATGAACGCTCCGCAGGCGCGGACGGCGCCGCGCGGAGCCGTCGAGGGGGCTTCATCGGACCGGTGGTGCGATCATGCGGGAACGCCCTGATCTTCGCCGCCGGACAGGCCAGGCTGTGCGGCAAAGAGCCTCAGGCCCGCCGCCGTGTCCTCGGTGCGGAACCCCAGGGCCTCTATGTCTCCGCGCAGGGCGTCGGCGCGGGCGAAGTCCTTGGCCTTGCGGGCCTTCTCGCGCTCACGGTCCAGGCGCGCGGCCTCCTCGGGCCAGTCGGCGCGGGCCAGGGGCATCCGGGACTCGTCCAGCACGCCCAGCACCGCGTCCACGGCCTTGAGCCCTTCCAGGCAGGCGGCCGCGTCTGCGGCCTGGACCTTCTTCCCGGCGGCGGCGCTGTTGGCGGCGCGGCAGAAGGCGAAGAGCCTGGGCCAGAAACGGTGCAGGGAGAGATCGTCCTCCACGGCCTGGTCCAGGTCGCGGCGCAGGGTCTCCACGGCGGCCAGGGTTTCGGCCGAGGCGTTCTGCGCGTCGTGGGCCACGTGGGCCAGGTTGGCGGCGGTGTCGCGCAGCTTGCGCCAGTTGGCGCTCCACATGGCCAGGGTCTTGTCCGAGGCGTCCAGGGCGCGACGGTAGTGCACCGAGAGCAGCCACAGGCGCACGGCCCGGAAGCCGCCCATGACGCGGGCCGTCTCGCGCAGGTCCGGCTGGGCGTCGTCGCGGCGCACGCTGCCGCAGGCCATCCAGGCCTCGGGGCGGGTGGCGGCGGCCAGGCTCCAGATGGCGCGCAGGTTCTCCAGGTCCGGGAACACCTGGCCCTCACCGGCCAGCACCGCGCTCACGCGCGGCAGCGCGGCCAGGGGGCAGGCTGCCATCTGGAGGAACCAGCTGGGGCGCACCGAGCCCCATTCGGTCTGCACCACCTGACCGAGCTTGAGGTCCTGCAGGCTCACGCGCTTGAGCAGGGTGAAGTCCTGGGGGTTGTCCTTGAGGTAGGCGGCCAGGTCCACGGTCTTGCCCAGGGCCAGTTTGGCCAGGTCGGTGTGGGAGAGGCTGCCGTAGGCCTTGTCGCGGGCCACGTCGAAGTAGACCGAGCGGAGTTTCTCGTAGCACAGGCCCTTGCGCATGAGCGCGCGGGTGATCTCCAGCATGCGCTCCAGGGCCCCCGAGGCCGCCGGGAACACGGCCCGCACGCCCAGGGCGGCGGCAAGGCCCACCATCTCCGCGCGGGTCTTCTCCGAGCAGGCGTCCAGGCTCGCGAACGCGGCGCGGGCGGCGGCAAGGGCGCGGTCGTCCATGTCGGCCATGCCCACGGCCAGGAGGGCCTCCCCGCCCGAGGCGCGCACGGAGCGCGCCAGCACGTCCAGGGTGACGGCGCGCCGCCAGGCCTCGGCCCCGGCCGGGGCGTCCAGGCTGGGGCCGGGGGTGTAGAGCCCGGCCGGGCCGGACGAGAGATGCACGGGCTTGCCGGAGGCGATGTCCTTCAGACGCGCGCCCTGGGCCTGGGGCGGCGCGAAGAGCGTGGTGGAGAGGTAGCGTTCGCCGCCGTCGGGCAGGATGGCCACCACGAGTCCGCTTTCGAGTTCGCCGCACAGGCGCACGGCCGCGGCCATGGCGGCCCCGCCGCTCATGCCCGCAAGGATGCCCTCCTCCCGGGCCAGCCTGCGGGCCATCTCGAAGGCTTCTTCGTCCTCCACTCCCACCACCGCGCCCAATTGGCGCTTGTCGTAGATGCCCGGCGGATAGGACTCCTGCATGTTCTTCAGGCCCTGGATGCGGTGCCCGGGCCTGGGCTCCACCGCCACAACCTTGACGGCGGGGTTCAATTCCTTGAGCGCCTTGGCGATGCCCATCACCGTGCCCGAGGTGCCCAGGGTGGCCACCACGTGGGTGACGGCCCCGCCGGTCTGCTCCCAGATCTCGCGGCCGGTGCCCCGGTAGTGGGCCTCGATGCTGGCGGGATTGTTGAACTGGTCCATGAGCACATAGCGTTCGGGGTGCTCGCGGGCCAGGCGGTAGGCCTCCTCGATGGCCCCGTCCGTGCCCAGGTGGCCGGGCGTGAGCATCAGTTCCGCGCCGTAGGCGCGCATGATGCGCTTGCGCTCCTCCGAGGCCGACGAGGGCATCACGAGCGTGAGCCTGAGCCCTTTTACGGCGCAGACCATGGCCAGACCGATGCCCGTGTTGCCCGAGGTGGCCTCGATCACGGTCTTTCCCGGGGTGAGTTCCCCGGAGTCCAGGGCGGCGTCGATCATGGCCAGGGCCACGCGGTCCTTGATGGAGCCGCCGGGATTCTTGGCTTCGAGCTTGACGACCAGCCCGACCGCCGGGTTAGGATTGAGCCTGCGGATCGCGACCAGGGGCGTATCGCCCGCGAGGGAGAGAATGTCCGGGTGAGCCATGCCCTTGGCATGTAGGGGAAAGACTCCCGGCTGGCAAGGAACTTGCTTGAGCGAAGCCATGAACACCACCCTGCACCAATACCTCACCGCCAACCTGGAGACCATGGCCTCCCTCAAGGAGCCCGTGGCCACCTGGCTGGCAAAGAGCGTCGCGGACATCGAAGGCGCGCTCGGGCGCATCTTCGTCAACCACATGGGCATCCTGGACTGGCGCATGGACGACGGCTCCGGGCTCATCGCCAAGTGCCCGCCCCTGCCCGCGCTCTACGACGACTGGCGCAGGCTGGAGAAGCCCGAGCGCGACGCCACGGTGATCGTGGGCGTCAACCTGGGCTACGGCCTGAACCACCTGCTCACCGGAACGCCCAATTCCCACAAGGTGCTGGTGATCGAGCCCCGCCCGGACATGCTCCTGGCCTGCCTCGGCCAGACCGACTACACGCCCTTCCTCAAGCTGGGCAAGCTGCGCTTCGTCATGCCCGGCCACGACCAGATCGAGCAGGCCCTCCAGCGCCTGGACATCAAGCTGATCTACGGCAACATCCATCTGCGCATCGACCTGCCCTCCCAGCAGATCGGCCCCGAATACGCCCAGCTCACGCACATCACCCGCGGCAAGCTGGAGAACTTCTCCGTGGAGCTGGCCACCCTGCGCCTGAAGCAGGAGGTAATGGTGGGCAACGAGCTCAAGAACTTCTCCCGCGCCATGAACGACGGCAGCCTCCTGCCGCTCAAGGACATGGCGAAGGGCGTCACGGCCGTGATCCTGGGCGCGGGGCCATCCCTGGCCGACATCGGCCCCCAGCTGGCCCAGAGGCCCGGACACGCCCTCTACGCCGCCGCGCTCCAGACCCTCCCGGCCCTGGAACGCGTGGGCCTCAAGCCCGACTTCTGCCTCGCCATCGACTTCCGTCCCGATATGCTGGCCCTCTACGACGGGCTCAAGGACGACAGCTGGCTCAAGGACCTGCCCCTCATCTACTCCACCAAGATGGACCCCCGGGTGGTGGACCGCTACCCCGGCCCGAGAATCCCCCTGTGGACCATGGGAGGGCTGGCCACCTACGTGTTCCCCGAACATGAGCTGGTGCTGGACGCCGGCGGCAACGTGGGCGTCACCCTGGCGCGCTTCCTGGCCTGGACCGGCGTCGGCCGCATCATCCTGGCCGGGCAGGATTTCGCCTGGCAGGCCGAACGCTCCCACGCCCCCGGCCACCACTCGCACGAAAACCGTTGCGACAACAGCCCCGCCTCCACCGTGGCTTTCACCAACATGCACGGCCAGCGCATCTACTCCAACGTGGGCTACCTCTCGGCCAAGCGCGACCTGGAAAAGGACCTTCGCAAGGCCCAGGCCCCCGTCTACAACATCTACGGCGGCGGCGCGGAGATCGAGGGCAGCCGCGTGGTGGACGTGGACGAGTGCCATGCCCGGGGCCTTCTGACCTCCGAACCCGGGGCCAAGGAACGCTTCCTCTGGAGCCTCAAGCGCGCCAACCAACCCCGCGTGCGCCCCGTCTACGAGCCGCGCTACAAAACCTGGAACAACTCCCTGCGCAACGCCACCCGGCAGCTGGAAAAATACTTCAAGAAGCCCGGAAAGCACCAGCAGGACATCCAGCAACTGCTCAACCGCGTCTACCACTTCCTCAAGCAGGACCCGCTCTACCTGCCCTATCTCTACAACGAGATCATGGACATGGCCGCCATGGTCCAGTGCCGCGAAAAGTACGCCCCAACGGACATGAAGGAATACCGCGACATCCTCAAACGCAGCCTGGACAAGGTGAAGGAGATGGACGCCGCCCTGGGGCCACAGGGGGTGGCGCGCAAGGAAGCCGCCGCCTGAAAGGACTGACGCGCCCGGACCCGGGACGCCTGGGCGATGGCTGTCCGCCTGGGCGATGGCCGACCGCCTGGGCGATGGCTGTCCGCATTGGCGATGGCTGTCCGCATTGGCGATGGCCGACCGCCTGGGCGATGGTCGACCGTCTGGGCGGTGGCCGACCGTCTGGGCGGTGGCCGACCGTCTGGGCGGTGGATGGCCGTCAGGGCGGTGGATGGCCCCCGGCCAAAGGGTTGTGCCCTTTGGAATCCCATGGGTCCAGCTTCGCTGACTTCACCGGGAAGGGCCGTGCTGCCGGTTTGCGGCCTCTGCCTGGGGAGGCATGGCTGATCGTCCAAGCTGTCCCCAGAGCCTCCCCGCGCAGAGGCGTTGAACCGTCCGTGCTCTCCCCGTGCAAGTTCCCTCGGCGTTTCGCGCCAGGCGCCGGGCACGCCCCCTCCCATCGGGACCGGATTTCTCTACATCTTCCCGGTATCGCAAACGAATCAGTTGATTTTGACACTCAAACTCGCTAGACCCGCTCCCAACAGGAGCCACTCATGGAGATTCTTTGCCTCAAAGAGCTGGCGTTGGGGTCCTACCGTTGCGGTCAGATGGCCGCCACCGTGCATCAGCTGGCCACCGTGCTCGGCAGGGCCGTGGACGCCAAGGACAAGCGCCTCTTCGAGCATTCCGCGCTCACCGCCGACCTGGCCACCGTGCTGGCCCTGGCTCACGGCCTCTCCAGCAAGCAGACGGACGTGCTGCACATCGCCGGCCACCTGCACGACATCGGCAAGATCGGGCTACCGGATTCCATCCTCTTCAAGCAGGGCAGCCTCGACGCGGCCGAATGGGAAGCGGTGCGCCGCCATCCGGCCACAGGCGCGGAAATCCTCGCGCCCATCGAGTTGTTCGCCGCACGCAACGGCGTGGCCGAACTGGTGCTCTCCCACCACGAGAGCTTCGACGGCGCAGGCTATCCGCGCGGGCTCATGGGTGCGGACATCCCCCTGGGCGGGCGCATCCTGGCCGTGGCCGACAGCATGGCCGCCATGCTGGAACACCGCGTCTACCGCCCGGCCCTTACGCTGGAACAGGCCCTGGAGGAGATAGAGCGCCATCGGGGCACGCGCTACGACCCGGAACTCTGCCGCTGCCTCTTCGACCACGAGAAGGCCATCGCCCAGGTGGTGGCCCGCCACTCCGCCGAAGACGCCCGCGCCCACGCCCTGCCGCCCTCAAGAGCCGATCGCGGCGCACACGGCGCGCGGGTGGCCTGAAAAGACGAGGGGGAGACGCCCTGCCCTCTCCTGCACGGCCGTCATGAGCAGGGGGGCCGGACGCCGAATCGTTTCCGTGGACATCCTGCGCGGCGCGACCGTGGCCTTCATGATCTTCGTCAACGATCCCGGCGACACCATGATGGGATGCCGCGTGCCGACGCACGCCCGCTGGCACGGCTGGACGGCCGTGGATGGCATCTTTCCGCTCTTCCAGGGCAAGGGCCTGCACTCCCGACTCTTCGACGGGCTGTCCGGCTGGTCGTCGGACCGGCGCGCGGCCTCGGTGCTCCGGCCGTGGCGTTGCGGAATGCCCTGCCGGTCTTCTTCGTGCTCCTGGATCGCCTCCGGCTCCGCACGCGCGCCTGAGGCAAGGCGCGGGATGCAGAAAGGCCGCCCCCGTCGCCGGGAGCGGCCCTTTGCCGATCATGTCCGGGAGGCCTCTCAGCCGCCGAAGGTGAGTCCCTCCTCCGAGGCGTCCACGGTGACGTCCTGCCCGTCGGCCACCTCGCCGCCGATGATCCGCTTGGCCAGGGGCGTCTCGATGTGCGCCTGGATGTAGCGGCGCAGCGGGCGCGCTCCGTAGACAGGGTCGTACGCCGCGTCGGCGATGGCGTCCTTGGCCCGGTCCGTCAGCTCGATGTTGATCTTGCGCTCCGCCAGCCGCGCGCGCAGGCCGCCCATCATCAGCTCCACGATCTGCCCGATCTGCTCCTTGAGCAACGGCTTGAAGAGCACCACCTCGTCCACGCGGTTCAGGAACTCGGGACGGAAGTGGCCGCGCAGGGTCTCCAGCACGCGGTCCTCGGTGCCCGGCCGGAACTGGCCGTCCTCCTGGATGCCGTCCAGCATGTACTGGGAGCCCAGGTTGGAGGTCATGATCACGATGGTGTTCTTGAAGTCCACCGTCTTGCCGTGGCTGTCCGTGAGCCTGCCGTCGTCCAGGATCTGGAGCAGCGTGTTGAACACGTCCGGGTGGGCCTTCTCGATCTCGTCGAAGAGCACCACCGAGTAGGGTTTGCGGCGCACGGCCTCGGTGAGCTGGCCGCCCTCGTCGTAGCCCACGTAGCCCGGGGGCGCTCCGATCAGGCGCGACACGGCGTGCTTCTCCATGTATTCGCTCATGTCCAGGCGCACGATGTTGTCTTCGGTGTCGAAGAGCGACTGGGCCAGGGTCTTGCACAGCTCGGTCTTGCCCACGCCCGTGGGGCCGAGGAAGATGAACGAGCCGATGGGCCGCTTGGGGTCCTTGAGCCCGGCGCGGGCGCGCAGCACCGCGTCGGCCACGGCCTCCACGGCCTGGTCCTGGCCCACCACGCGCCGGTGCAGCTCCTCGGGCAGGCGCAGAAGCTTCTCGCGCTCGGTCTCCAGGAGTCTGGACACCGGAATGCCCGTCCAGCGCGCGATCACCTGGGCCACGTCGTCGGGGCCGACTTCTTCGCGCAGCAGCCGCTGCCCGCCCGAGGCCGACTCGATCTCGGCCTCGCGCCGGGCCAGGTCGTTCTCCAGCTGGTTCAGCGTGCCGTACTTGAGCTGGGCGGCCTTGTTCATGTCGTATTCGCGCTCGGCCTTTTCCATCTCCAGCTTGGTGCGCTCGATCTCTTCCTTGATGTGGCGCAGCCCTTCGATGGACTGTTTCTCGCGGTCCCATTGGGTGAGCAGCACCGTCTGCTCTTCCTTCAGGCCCGCCAGCTCCTCGCGCAGCCTATCCAGGCGCTCCTTGGAGGCCTTGTCGGTCTCGCGGGTCAGGGCCGCCTGCTCGATCTCCAGCTGCATGATGCGCCGGTTGATGGCGTCCAGCTCCGAGGGCAGGGAGTCGATCTCCGTACGGATCATGGCTGCGGCCTCGTCGATGAGGTCGATGGCCTTGTCGGGCAACTGCCGGTCGGGCAGGTAGCGGGTGGAGAGCACGGCCGCCTCCACCAGGGCCGCGTCGGCTATGCGCACGCCGTGGTGCACCTCGAAGCGCTCGCGCAGGCCGCGCAGGATGGACACCGTGTCCTCCAGGGTGGGCTCGTCCACCAGCACGGGCTGGAAGCGGCGCTCCAGGGCCGGGTCCTTCTCGATGTACTTGCGGTACTCGTCGATGGTGGTGGCCCCGATGCAGTGCAGCTCGCCCCGGGCCAGCATGGGCTTGAGCAGGTTGCCCGCGTCCATGGCCCCCTCGGCCTTGCCCGCGCCCACGATGGTGTGCAGCTCGTCGATGAACAGGATGATCCTGCCCTCGCTGGACTGCACCTCCTTGAGCACGGCCTTCAGGCGCTCCTCGAACTCGCCCCGGTACTTGGCCCCGGCGATCAGCGCGCCCATGTCCAGGGCGAAGAGGGTCTTCTCCTTGAGGCCCTCGGGCACGTCCTTCTTGACGATGCGCTGGGCCAGGCCCTCCACGATGGCCGTCTTGCCCACGCCCGCCTCGCCGATGAGCACGGGGTTGTTCTTGGTGCGCCGCGAGAGGATGCGGATCACCCGGCGCACCTCCTCGTCGCGCCCGATCACGGGGTCGAGCTTGCCCTTCTGGGCCTCCTCCACCAGGTCGCGCCCGTACTTCTTCAGGGCCTCGTAGGTCTCCTCCGGGTTGGCCGAGGTGACGCGCTGCGTGCCGCGCACGTCGGTGAGCACCGAGAGGATCTTCTCCTTGGTGAGCCCGAACTGCGCGAACACCTTGCCCAGCGGCGTGGAGGGCGGCTCGCCCAGGAGCGTGAGGAACAGGTGCTCCACGGAAACGTAGTCGTCCTTCATGGACTTGGCCAGCTCCGAGGCCCCCACCAGCACCTCGTTGACGCGCTGCGTCACGTTGACCTGGCCCGGCTGCGCGCCCGGCCCGGACACCCTGGGCAGGCGTCCCAGGGTCTCCTCCAGGGCGCGCTCGAAAGCTCGCACATCGTAGCCCGCGCGCTCCAGCAGACGCGGCACGAGGCCCTGCTCCTGCTGGGCGAGCGCCAGCATCAGGTGCCCGGCGTCGATCTGCTGATGCCCCAGGCGCACCGCCACGGCCTGGGCCTGGCTCAGCGCCTCCTGGGATTTCTGCGTGAACTTGTTGATATCCATGATGTCTCCTTGAGGAGTCGTTTGATGTGTCGCGCGCCCCGGCGGCCCGAGCCCCGCCTCGTCACTCCGGGGCTCCGCCCCGGGCCCTGCCAGGGCTCCGCCCTTGACCCGCCGGGGGGAGCGCCTCCCCCCGGACCCCGGCGATTGCTTCGCGGGCTTCACCCACTGCATGATCGCCGTTCCGGGGTCCGTCTCCCGCCCCGCTCCGCGCGGCGGGAGACGGACCACAGGACAACCAGGAAAATTTCTCGAACAACTCTGGAAGCTGACTTCTCGAGTGGTTTCCGGGAACCCGCTCACAGCAGGCAATTGATCCCGAAATG
>NZ_JBZVFJ010000025.1:0-2161 GCF_058402725.1 Fundidesulfovibrio sp.
CGCTGGGCTACACCGCGAGCTTTCCCCTGCTGGCCGCGCCCCTGCTGGCGGCCATGGGGGGATGTCCTCCGGTCGGGAAGGGCGCGAAGCGTCGCGCCCCCCGAGGGGTCTGGCTAGTGTTTGGGAACCTGGCGGTCGAAGAACACGGACTTGCCGTAGAAGCCCACGGGGATGCCCATGGCCACGCCCGCGTCGATGTAGCCCAGGGCGCGGGCCGCCGCGCCAACGCGCTGCTGCACGCGGTTGTCCAGGTTGAGCAGGCTGGCGGTCTTGGCCGCCGAGACCAGGGCCGCGCCGATGTCCATCATGCGCATGACGCAGTGGGGGCCGTCGTAGCCCATGGGCGTGTCGGTAAGCGTGCGTGCGGCCTCGAAGGCCTTGCAGGTGGGGTGGCCGCAGGCCCCGCAGTCGTAGCCCGCGCCGTGGGACTTGCCCAGGCCCACCAGCACCAGCGCCTGGCACTGCTCGATGTTGGCGGCGTCGCGCAGCCAGTAGGCTTCGTTGCTGCTCTGGGGCGCGTGGTCGCGCATGGCCTGGGCGATGCGCCGGAGGTCTTCCTCGCGGCTCACCACGGCGATCTCCAGGAAATCCTTGCCCCCGGCCTTGGGGGCGGTGCGGGCCGAGGCGGCCATGAGCCGGGCAACCTGAATGGCGGTGTCTTTCATGATCAATCTCCTTTGGGGGTTTCCGTGGTTGCGAGCAGGGCGTCGAAGAGGTCTGCGGCGCGGCGCGTGCGCTCGAAATCGTCGCCGGGGAGGCGGCAGAGGCCGTCGAGCACGCGCTTGACGCCCAGGGCCTCGGGAGGCCCGGCCTCCAGGTCCAGGTCGATGGCCCGGATGATCTCGCGCAGGAGCGCTGGCACGCGCGCCTCCAGGGAGAAGGCGGCGCAAAGGGTCTCGAAGGTGGTCAGGGGGCCGGTGTGGGTGAACTCGGCCTGGTCCATGTCGAAGCGCGCGGTTCCGGGGGCGGGCGGGCAGGGCCGGTCTTCGGGCACGAAGCGCAGGCGCGCCCCGGGGTCCACGAAGCGGCGCACCAGCCAGAAGGAGGCCAGGCGGTCCACGTAGGGGTTCTCGCGCGTGACCCACTCCAGGCCCTGGTAGTCGGCCGGGTCGCGCCGCTCGACGCCGTGGGCCAGGACCGGAGACCCGGGGGCGGCCAGGGCGGACAGTTCGTCCAGGAGCGCGCGCGCGCGCGGACCTCGCGGACCGGGGAAATAGTCGATGGCCGCCAGGGCCTCGGCGCGCCGGGCGAGCCTGCGCAGGGCCTGGGCCTGGGCCTGGGGCGAGAGGGCCTCGGGGGCCTCGCCGCCTGCCCCGCGCAGGCGGTCCAGGAGAGGGAGCACCTCCTCCTCGATCGCCAGCCAGTCGGCGTCGCGCGCCTTGGTGAAAAGCTCTTCCAGGTCCGGGGACTCCAGGTTGGCGGGAGCGCCCGATTCCAGGAGCAGGGCCTCGCCCCCCAGGTCTTCGACCTCTTTGGCCAGCCAGACGAGTTGTTCGCGCAACCCGTCCCGCCGGGGCAGCACGTAGAGCGCCCCCCGCGCGATGACGGCCCCCAGGCCGCCCAGCCTGCGCCAGACGCGCATGCGCCCGGCCTGGTTCTTGGCCGGGAGCGTGAAGGAGAAGTACAACCAGTGTGTGTTGCTCATGCGACATAAAATGTCACATCTATAACTTAAGTCAAGGGGCGCGCGAACAGAAAGGTCTGCGCCGGGGGGGATGGCGGCGGCAAACAGCTGGAGTGACGTGAAAATGAGTCGGGACGCTTCGAGGAAGGGCCCGCCCGGGGCCGGAGAGGTCGGCGCGGCCTCCCCGTCCCGGGAAGGCCGCGCCGGGGACTAGAACTTGTAGCGCAGGCCCAGGGAGGCCTTCCAGACGTCGCCGCCCTTGGCCTGGTTCACGAGCCTGGGGCCCCAGACCGAGGAGTCGAACGCGCCGTGCGCCCAGCCGGTTTCCAGGATGAGCGCCAGGTTCTTGTAGACGTTGTAGCGGCTGTCGAGGTTCACGGCCACCACGGACTCGGTCTCGGCCAGCTCGCGTCCCATCTGGAAGTAGTTGCCGTAGCCCCACAGGGCCACGCCCGCGCGCAGCGCCCGGCCGGAGTTGAGGCCCTTGGCGAAGCTCACCGAGAGGCGGCTGGAGAGGTCCTGGATGATGGGGGCGGC
>NZ_JBZVFJ010000025.1:2171-31129 GCF_058402725.1 Fundidesulfovibrio sp.
AAGGAAACGTCGTCCAGGGTGGCCACCAGGCCCCAGGAGCCCAGGTAGTCCACGCCCAGGTAGCCCCGGCTGAACTCCTGGGTGCAGTCGAAGAGCAGGGAGTTGCCCGGTCCCCAGGCGCTGGTGATCACGGGCATGCGCTCGGAGCCGTCGCGGGTGGAGCCGTTCTCGCCGGAGCCGACCCAGAAGGCCAGGCGGGGGGTGAGGGCGTCGAATCCCGCGTACTCCACGGCGGCGTCCACGAAGTAGCCCCGGCGGCGGTTCTTGCCCCGGTCGGCCGCGCCGCCCTCGCCCCAGACCGCGTCGGCGTAGAACTTGAACGGGTCCAGGGCCGTGAGGGCGAAGGCCGCGCCCGCCCAGAAGTAGGGGGTCTGGGCCTCGCGCTGCCCGGCCGGGGGCAGGGCCTGCCCGGCCGAGAAGAGGTTGCTGGCCAGGGTCTGGTTGGCTCCGGCCCCGCCGGTTCCCACGGCGGCGTAGCCCGCGTTCCTCCCGGCCAGGGCCAGCATGCCCCAGGGCGTGGCCGTGAAGCCCGGCAGGGTGGCGGGCAGGGCGAGCGTCCAGGCGTCGAGCTCATCGGGGACCTGGGTGGTGGTGGGGTCCATGTCGCGGTTGGTGTCGAGGAAGCGCAGGTAGGCGGCCGTCACGCCCAGGCGTCCGTCCAGCAGGGGGACGGTCACGGCGGCCATGGGGGCGCGGATGCCGCCCAGCACCGGGTTGGCCGAAAAGAGATCGCCGGAGACGGGCAGGTTCACGTCCTGCTGGCCGATGGAGAATTCCGCGTCGGAGCCGGGCCAGTAGAACTGGAGGTAGGCCTGGTAGACGTCGATGGACACGGCCGGATTGTCCACGGTGTAGGTGCCGTTGCCCCAGGCGGTGTTGTTCACGCGCACGCCCAGGCGGAACTTGAGGGCCTCGTTGGCGATGAAGTCCGTGCGCAGGCGGAAGCGCTGCCAGACGGTGAAGGGGTCGGTGGTGCGGGTGGCGGCCCCGTTCCAGCCGGTGAAGTAGGTCTTGGACCAGTAGGTGCCGTGGATGCGCGCGTCGCCGGTCATGACCACTTCGGTGGCGGCGCGGGCGTTCACGGCGGACAAGGCGATGAGGACGGCGAGCGCGAGGCGCGCGGCGAGGCGATGCATGATCCTGGGACCCCCTTCGGCGTACTGGAGGCCCGGTGTACGTTCGTTAGCCCTGCGAATCAATCCCCCGCTGTCGGCCCAGGATGTCCAGGGGCGGCGGCGACTCGATGAAGCCGTGCTCGGCCAGGCACTGGAAGAAGCGGGAAAGGCCCTGCTGTTCCAGTTCGCCCAGGTCGTAGACCAGGCGGCCGAAGTAGCGCCTTATCTCTGCGCGGGTGAGTTTGGGGTAGATCAGGCTGGCCAGGGAAGCCATCTCCTCGATGGCCGCCACGCCCGCGCGTTTGGACTCCACCAGGAGCCGCGCGGCGGCGGCCAGCTCCTCCGGGCGCTCGGCCACGGCCTCGCGGCGGGCCACCCAGACGCCGAAGACGAAGGGCAGGCCGGTCCAGTCGCGCCAGACCTCGCCCAGGTCCAGCTGGTAGGGGAAGCGCGGGTCGCCGCGCAGGGCCAGGGCCTCGTCCCCGATGGCCAGCGCGGCGGGCTCTTCCGCGCCCAGGGCCATGGCCTGGCGCACGGGGCCCCGGCAGTCGCGGTAGGCCGGGCGCACGCCATAGACCCGCTCCAGCACGATGCGCAGAAGCGTCGCCGACGTGTGGGATTCCGCCGTGACCAGCACCGACTCCCCGGCCAGGCGCGCCAGGGGCACGCGGCTCACCAGGAGCACGCTCTTCACCGGGCCGAAGCTGCCGATGGCCAGGTCCGGCAGCAGGACGTAGTGTTCGGGGTTGCGCGCGTACTCGATGGAGGAGCAGGCCGAGAGGTCCAGCTCCCCGGCGCGGATGAGGTCGTTGAGCTTCGCGGGCGGGCCGCTGACCACCTCGAAGCCGTGGGACACCCATCCGGCCTCCAGGGGGTGGTAGATGGGCAGCACGTTCAGGTAGCTGATGCGCCCCAGGCGCACGGGCCGGATGCCCGGGGCGCTGGCGGCCCTCACAAGGGCTCCAGGAGGGTGTAATCCATGGAGCGCCGCCTGGGGGCGAAGCCCGCGCCCTCCACGGCCCGGCGCAGGCCCGGCTCGTCCATGCGGAAGCGCACCCCTGCGGCGGCCACCACGTTCTCCTCGATCATGGTGGAGCCGAAGTCGTTGGCCCCGTACCACAGGGACGCCTGGGCGATCTCGCGGCCCATGGTCACCCAGGAGGCCTGGACGTTGGCGAAGTTGTCCAGGGTCAGGCGCGAGACGGCCAGCACCCGCAGGTATTCCTGGGGCGAGCACTTGCGCCCGCCCAGGGCCGTGTTGTCGGGCTGGAAGCCCCAGGGGATGAAGGCCGTGAAGCCCCGGGTCTCGTCCTGGAGGTCGCGCAGGGCCGTGAGGTGCCCGATGCGCTCCTCCCAGGTCTCCACATGGCCGAACATCATGGTGGCCGTGGTGCGCAGCCCCTGGAGGTGGGCCTGGCGCATCACGTCCAGCCACTCGGCGCTGGAGCACTTGGCCGGGGCCACCAGCGCGCGCACGCGGTCCGAGAGGATCTCGGCCCCGCCGCCGGGGATGGAGGCCAGCCCCGCCGCGCGCAGCCGTCGCACGGTCTCGGACGGGGCCACGCCCGCGAGCTTCGAGAAGTAGACGATCTCCGGGGGGGAGAAGCCGTGCACGTGGACCAGGGGATGGCGTTCGCGCACGTAGGCGAGCAGGGCCTCGTAGTATTCCAGGCCCATTTCCGGGTTGTGCCCGCCCTGCAGGAGGATCTGGCGTCCGCCCAGGGCCAGGGTCTCCTCGATCTTGGCCGAGAGCTCCTCCCGGGTGAGGGCGTAGCCCCCGGCCTGGTTGGGGGCCTTGAAGAAGGCGCAGAAGCGGCAGCCGCACTCGCAGATGTTGGTGGAGTTCACGTTGCGGTCCACCACGTAGGTCACGAAGCGCCCCGGGTGCAGGCGCTGGCGCATGCGCCAGGCCAGGGAGCCCAGGTCGGACAGATCGGCGTGCAGGGCCAGGGCCAGGGCCTGGGAGGCGTCCAGGCGCTCACCCGCAGCGGCGGCGCGCAGGGCCTTGGGGGTGAGGGCGCGGAGGTCTTGGGCGTCAGCCATGGCGGGCCTCCTTGCGGGCGCTTTCGGGCGCGGCGCGGAACAGGCCGTCGCGGCGCACGGGGGTGAAGCCGGAGGCCCGGATGGCCTCCTCCAACTGGGCGGTGGTCAGGGCCTGGGAGGAATCGCTGCCCGCCTCGTGGCCGATCTTCTCCTCCACCACGGTGCCGTCGAGGTCGTCCGCGCCCCAGGAGAGGCACAGCTGGGCCAGCTTGAGCCCGAGCATCACCCAGTAGGCCTTGATGTGCGGGAAGTTGTCCAGCATGAGGCGCGAGACGGCCACGGTGCGCAGCACGTCCATGGCCTGGGGGCCTTGCGCCTCGGCCCCCAGGGGGTTGTTGCCGGGCAGGTAGGGCAGGGGGATGAAGCAGACGAAGCCGCCCGTGGCGTCCTGCTGGCGGCGCAGGGCGTCCAGGTGTTCCAGGCGCTCGCGGGGCGTCTCCACGTGGCCGAAGAGCATGGTGGCGTTGGAGCGAAGCCCGGCCTCGTGGGCCTGGGCCATCACCTGGAGCCAGCCAGCGCCCGAGAGTTTCTCCGGGCAGAGGGTGCGTCTGGCCGCGTCTGCGAAGATCTCGGCCCCGCCGCCCGGGAGCATGTCCACGCCCGCCTCGCGCAGGGCCGCGAGCACCCGGGAAACCTCGCGGCCCGAGAGCCTGGCCAGGTGCTCCACCTCCACGGCCGTGAGGGCCTTGATGGAGGCTGCCGGGTAGGCTGCGCGCACCCTGCGGGCCAGGTCCAGGTAGTAGTCGAGCCCCAGGCTCGGGTGGCAGCCGCCCACGATGTGCACCTCGTCCAGGGGGCCTGCGTCGGCCAGCTTGGCCATGGCCTCGTCGGGGGTGAGCACGTAGGCCCCCTTCTGGCCCTCGTCGCGGCGGTAGGCGCAGAAGCGGCAGCGGTTCACGCAGATGTTGGTGGGGTTCACGTGGCGGTTCACCACGTAGTGCGCCCTGTCCCCGTGACGGCGCGCGCGCGCGGCCCAGGCCAGGGCCTGGATGGCGTGGGGGTCCGGGCACTCCAGGAGGGCCAGGCCCTCGTCCAGCGAGAGGCGTTCGCCCGCCAGGACCTTGTCTCGCGCGGCGGCGAGGCCCAGGTCAGCGAAGGGGATCGTTTCCAAGGAGTGTTCCTTCTGGGGGGGAGGGGTTGGGGGCGTGGGCCCGGAGCATGCCCGCCAGCAGGGCGGCCAGCTTGCGGGCCGTGCGGCGCGCGGCCGCGGGGTCTTCCAGGGAGAGCGCGAGGCCCGAGGCCATCCAGGGCTCTGCCTGGGCCAGCACGAAGCGGTCCAGCACGGCGTCGAGCACGAAGACGGCCAGGTCGGGGTCCAGGTCAGGGGGCAGCTCGCCCCGGTCGCGCGCCTGAAGCACCACGGGTGTCAGGAAGCGGGCCGAGAGGGCGCGCACCTTGCTGAGGAAGCGCTCCCGGAGGGGGAAATCTTCGTGGTTGAGCATCTTGAGGTAGATGCGGTAGATGTCCGGATGTTGGCGGACAAGGCGCGTGCCCTCGTCCAGGATGCGCTCCAGGCGCTGGGCCAGGGGCAGCCCGGCGGTTTCGTCGCGGGCCTGGCGCAGGCCCTCGGAGAAGCGGTCCACGGCCTGGTCGAAGACCTTGGCGAAGAGCCCTTCCTTGCTGCCGAAATACTTGAAGAGAGACCCCTTGGCGATGCCCAGGCGCGCGGCCAGACGGTTCATGCTGGCCCCCAGGAAGCCGCGCTCGGCGAACTCGGCCCTGGCCTCGGTGAGGACCCGGAGCTGTTTGTCCGTGGGGATGTTCTGAAACGTGGAGGTGGTTTCCATGGTGCGAACCGAACCCGGTGACCGGGTGGTCATCGATACCCCCGGTGGGGCGGTCCGTCAAGGCGGGCTGAGCCTCGGCATTTCGCCCTGCCCCAACGACACGTTCATCTTCCACGCCCTGGTCCACGGCGTCACGGACGGTCCGGCGTTCGAGCCCCCGCTTTTGGCCGACGTGGAGGAATTGAACGCCCGCGCCTCCCGGGGCGAGCTGGACGTGGTGAAGATTTCGCTGGCCGCCGTGGCCGAGGCCGCCCCGCACTACCGCCTGCTTTCCTGCGGCGGGGCGCTGGGGCGCGGTGTGGGGCCGCTTCTGCTCACGCACAGGGCGCGCAACCCCAGAAGGCGCTTCAAGAGCCTGGCCGTGCCCGGGCGGCGCACCACGGCGGCGCTCCTGGCGCGGCTGATGGGCGTGGAGGGCAGCGTGGTGGAGCTGCGCTACGACGAGATCATGCCCGCCCTGGCCGCCTGCGAGGTGGACGCGGGGGTGGTGATCCACGAGGGGCGCTTCACCTATCCCGGCTTCGGCCTGCGCCTCGTGGAGGATCTGGGGGCCTGGTGGGAGGGCCGCTTCGGCCTGCCCCTGCCGCTGGGGGCTATCGCCGTGCGCCGGGACCTGGGCCCCGAGGTGGCCCAGTCCGTTGCCGGGGCCATCCGCGCGAGCCTGCGCCACGCGCACGAGCACCCCGACGACAGCAGGGAATGGATCGCGGCCAACGCCCAGGAGCTTTCGCCCGAGGTGACGGCCCGGCACATCGAGACGTTCGTCACCGACTTCAGCATGGACGTGGGCGAGGAGGGCCGCCGGGCCATCGAGCTGCTGGCCGGGCGGGCCTTCGAGGCCGCCGGGACCGGCCCGGAGGACGGGCTGTTCTGGTAGCGGCTCAGGCCGTCTCTTCCACGATGCGCCCCGAGGAGGCCTCCGGCGCCGCCTGGGCGAGGCTGGCCAGCATGTTGGAGGGCAGATCGGCGGCGATCGGCGCGGGGGACGCCTCCGCCGGGCGCGCCTGGGCGAGGCTGGCCAGGATGCTCGACGGCAGGTCCGCTTCGGGCGGCTGGGGGATTTCCACGGGCGGTGCGGCCTGGGTCAGGCTGGCCAGGACGCTTGAAGGCAGATCCGCGTCGGGCGGCCTGGCGACCTCCACGGGGGGCGCTGCCTGGGTCAGGCCGGCCAGGATGCTCGACGGCAGATCCGCTTCGGGCGGCTGGGGGATTTCCACGGGCGGTGCGGCCTGGGTCAGGCTGGCCAGGATGCTGGAAGGCAGGTCCGCGTCGGGCGGCCCGGCGACCTCCACGGGTGGCGCGGCCTGGGCGAGGCTGGCCAGGATGCTGGAAGGCAGGTCCGCGTCGGGCGGCCCGGCCCCGCCCGGGGAGGCTCCCCCCTGGGACTGGGACATGAAGCCCAGGATGGCGCTGGGGTTGTCCGGGCTGTCGGGCACGTCCCAGGGCGCCTCGCCGGGCGCCCAGGGCGGCTTGGCCTCGGACAGCCCGGCCAGGATTTTGGAGGGGTTGTCCGTCTCGGGCAGGCTGTCGGCCAGGGAGCTGCGGAACCGGGCGTCCATGACGCTGGGGCGGTCCGGGTGCCCGGCCGGTTTTTCGTCGATGTTGGCGGGAATGGTGGCCCCTTCGGCCGCGCGCTGCGCCCGGAACATCTCGTCGGGCGGCTGCGCGCCCGCGTAGCGCAGGAAATGGCGATCCCAGACGTGCACGGCGAATCTCCTGCCCGAAGGGTGTGGAAAGCGGCGTCCAAGTCCCCTATAATCCCTGAACCGACGCAAGAAAAGGGCCTGGCAGCGCCCTGAAGGAGCAAGACCATGGCCGACAAGCAGACCGGAACGCCATCCCCCGCCGCCGGCCCCGCGCCCGGCGAGCCCGCGCCCGCCTTCACCCTCACGGCCGCCCTGCCCGGCGGCGGCGAGGAGACCGTGAGCCTGGAATCCCTGGCGGGCCGCTGGACCGTGCTCTACGCCTACCCCAAGGACCAGACCAGCGGCTGCACCGTCGAGGCCCAGGAGTTCACGGCCCTGGCGGACCGCTTCGAGGCCCTGGGGGCCAGGGTGCTCGGGGTCTCGCGCGATTCGCTCAAGGCGCACCACGCCTTCATCTCCAAGAAGGAACTGGGAGTGGGCCTTCTTTCCGATCCCTCCACGCAGACCCTCAAGGCCCTGGGCTCCTGGGGCCTGAAGACCCAGTGCGGCAAGACCTGCGAGGGGACCATCCGCTCCACGGTGCTGGTGGGGCCGGACCTCAAGGTGGCCGCGCGCTGGGCCAAGGCCGCCAGCAAGGGGCACGCCGCCCAGGTGCTGGAAAAGCTGGAGGAACTCGTCCGGGGCTGAACCCCTCGGGAAGACGCCGAAGCGGCGGGCCGGGGCGGGGACGCCCAGGCGCTCCGCAGGATTCGCCGCCGCAGGGGCGGGGAAAGAGGACTCGGCCCTAGTCGGCCGAGGGGGCCTTGGGCGGGGCCACGGGGAGGGTTTCGTCCTTGGCCTTGGCGTTCCAGCGGTCTTTCACGGCCAGGTACTCCTCCTGGGTGAGGGTGCGTTCCAGCAGGCCGAAAAAACGCGAACGCAGGATCACCAGATCGTGGTAGCTTTGGGCCTTGTCGATGAGGGCCAGGTAGTGCGCGGCGTCGTGGTTTTCCATGGTTTCTCTCCTCTACCGCACCCGGAGGCCTGTTGCAACAGGATCCGCAGTAAGGTCTTGAAAGGGCGGGGCTCTTTGGTTAGGCTGTCCGGTGATGACGCTTGCGGCGGTCTCCCGGTGTGATCCGCCGATTCCTCTAGGCAGAGAATTCATGAATCCTATCCGAACGATGCTTCTCGCGGCGGCGCTGGCCTGCCTTCTCGCGGCCCCGCAGCCGGCCCTGGCCCAGCAGCTCTTCGTGGCCGACGTGCAGGAAATCACGGTGCGCACCGGCCCCACGCTCGAGAACAAGATCGTGCAGATGCTCAAGAGCGGGTCGCGCGTGGAGAAACTCAAGGAAGAGGGCGAGTGGTACTACGTGCGCACGGACACCGGCAAGGAAGGCTGGGTGCTCAAGCGTTACCTCTCCACCGACACGCCCGTGCGCGTGCAGTTCGACGAATTCAAGTCCCGCAACTCGGACCTGATCGAGAAGGCCGGCAAGGTGGAGGCCATCATCGGCAAGTACGAGGAGGACAACAAGAACCTCCGTCAGACCCTCACGACGCTCCAGGCGGAGCATGCGCGGGTCAAGGCCGAGTTCGAGGCCCTCTCCAAGGCCAACGCCAACGTGGCCGAAATGACCAAGAGCCACGCCGATCTCAAGGCCGCCTTCGACACGGCCCGGCAGGAGATGGAGCGCCTGCGCCGTGAAAACGAGTCCCTGCGCGACCTCTCCGACGTGAAATGGTTCCTGGCCGGGGCGGGCGTGCTGCTCGCGGGGTGGCTGTTCGGCTACCTGCTGGGCCGCTCGGCCCGCAAGAAGGCCAACCGCATGTACTTGTAATGACGCGGGCTGCGGCCCGCATCCGGAACGCATCCAGACCTTTTCCGCCCGGCCCCGCGCCGGGCGCTTCCGTTTCGAGGGCCGAGCCGCCTTTCCCCACGCGGAGCCCCCGCTTTGGACCACGCGAAAACCACCCGAAATGCACGGTTCTGCAGCTTGTCGTTTGACTTGAGCCGATGAGCAAAGTATCTAATAGAATTAGGCGATAATCGTTAACCTGTTGCCTGTAGCCTTCAGATCCGGTCGGACAAGGGCATCAAAGGACGGAGGGTGTGTCATGGCGGCGTGTGGTCGTTGCGAGGTCCTTCCCGGTGAAATGCCAGCGGAAGGGACCCTGTACCTCGTGCCTCCCATCGACCCGGTGGCGAGGAATCTGCGGCATTTTCTGGAATCCATGGGCGCCAGCTTCAGCGAGCCCTATCAGGGCGTGTTCGCCATCGTGCTCGAAGCCGGAGCGCTTCCTGCGCTGTGCGGCGGCTTCCTGTGCGGCCTGGGCGAGGCGGAGCAGCGCGACACCCGCTCGCTGATCGTCGAGCCGGGCGCGACCCCCAGCATCCAGGAGCTGGTGCAGATGCAGTCCCTGGCGACGCTGCTGGCCAGGTTCCAGGGGCAGTGGCTGGTGGAAGTGCTCAAGGCGGGCAGGATCACGAGCCACTTCCAGCCCATCGTGTCCTGCGAGGCCCCCGGCCAGGTGCATGGCCACGAATGCCTGCTGCGCGGGTTCGAGGCCGACGGCGCGCCCGTCTCCCCGGGCCGGATGTTCGACGTGGCCCGCCGGGGAGACCTGCTCTTCTACCTGGACCGCGCCGCGCGCATCTGCGCCATCGAGTCGGCCAGCCGGGCCGGGCTGGAGGGGAAGCTTTTCATCAACTTCAACCCCACCTCCATCTACACGCCGGAATACTGCCTGCAGACCACTCTTCAGGCCGTCAGCGAGGCGGGCGTCAGCCACGAGGCCATCGTGTTCGAGGTGGTGGAGAGCGACGAGGTGAAGGACATGGGGCACCTGGTCAAGGTGGTGGAATTCTACCGCGCCAAGGGCTTCCGCGTGGCCCTGGACGACCTGGGCGCGGGATACTCCTCGCTGAGCCTGCTCCATCGCCTGCGGCCGGACTACATCAAGATCGACATGGAAATCGCGCGCGGCGTGCACGAAGACCCCTACAAGGCCCGGGTGGCCTCCACCATCCTGGACATGGCCAGGGACCTGGGTATGCTCACCATTGCCGAGGGCGTGGAGACCGAGGGCGAACACCAGTGGTTCCGCCGTAACGGAGCCGACCTCGCGCAGGGCTATCTCTTCGGAAAACCTTCACCCGGCGGCAGCCGGGACGCGTCGCGCGCCACAGGAGCATGAAGTGCACCCGAGCCACCTGACCATCCGGGACGCCGTCTGGCCCCTCCACGTCCGCCTGGAGACGCTCCCGCCCATGGCCGCGGTGGCCGAGGGCCGGGCGAGCCTGGAGGAATACGTCTTCGCGCTCCGCGCGCTCCATGGTTTCCTGGTCCCGCTGGAGCAGGGCCTGGACGCCTTCTCGCGCGAGGGCCGGGGCGGCCCGGGGCTGGTGGCGCACCTGCGGGGCAGGCGATGGTCCCGTCTGGCCCTGCTGGAAGAGGACCTTCGCCGCCTGGGCCTCGACGAGGCCGCCCGGGAGGCCTTGCCGCGCTGCCGGAACATCCCGTCGCCGACGTCTCCCGCCCTGGCCCTGGCCCAGCTCTACGTGCTGGAGGGATCGCGCCTGGGGGGGAAGGTCATTGCGTCCCGCGTGGGGCAGAGCCTGGGGCTGGACGCCTCCAACGGCTGCGCCTATTTTTCGAGCGGCGGCATGGAGGTCGCTGCGTACTGGAGCGGCTTCAGGCAACTGCTGGAAGATTCCCTGGACCGCGAGGGGGTGGCCGAAGCGGCGGACGCGGCGAGAGGGTGCTTCCTGGCCCTGGAAGGCTGGCTGCGGGAGTGTGCCGGGTGACGGCCTCCGCCGACGAAGGGGTCGAAAGCCTTCCTTTGCGCAGCTGCGACAGGGAACCGGTGCACGTGCCGGGACAGGTGCAGGGGCACGGGGTCCTGCTGGCGATCGACGAGGTCTCGCTGCGCGTGGCGCAGGCGGCGGGGGACGCGCGGGGGCTCCTGGGCGTCGATCCCGGCGAGATGCCGGGAGAGCCGCTCTCCGCGTTCTTCGCGCAGGAAGACGCCTTGCGCCTGGAACAGCTGACCAGGACGGCCTGCGACAGGCCACGCGACGTGGTCCAGCTGCATGCGGCGCGCGGTGGGCCGGGCGCTCTCGCCGCCACGGCGCACACGGTGAGGGGGCTGCTGGCGCTCGAACTCGAGCCCGCCGGCCTCGGCGTGGCCCACAGCCTCTCCTGGCTGCAGGTCTGCTGCTGCGACCTGCAGGAGGGCATGGCCTCCTCGACGGACTTCGACAGCCTCTTCGACCGGATCATCCGCACCGTCCGGGAGCTCACCGGGGTCGACCGGGTGATGCTCTACCAGTTCCACAAGGACTACAGCGGCGAGGTGGTGGCCGAGGTCAAGGTCCCGGAACTGTTGCCTTTCCTGGGGCATCGCTATCCGGCCTCCGACATCCCCGAGCCCGCCCGCAAGCTCTACCTGAAGAACTGGCTGCGGCTCATCCCGGACGTGACCATCGAATCCCGGCCCCTCACCCCCCCCACACCGCCGGACCAACCGCCCCTGGACATGACCCACGCGCGCCTGCGAGCCGTGTCCCCCATCCACATCGAGTATCTCCGGAACATGGGGGTGAGCGCATCGCTGTCGCTGTCGGTGATCGTCCGGGGAGAGTTGTGGGGGCTCATCGCCTGCCACCACTACAGCGGCCCCAAGCACCTGTGCTTCGAGGTGCAGCGGGCATTGACGCTCATGGCCCAGTGCTTCAGCATGACGCTCTCGGCGCTGCTGGCGCGCCGGGACTACGAGAACCGCCTGAAGACCGAGGCGCTGCTCGCGGGCCTGCACGCGCGGATCAGGGGGGCGGCGGCGCTGGAGAAGCTCGTGCCGCGCATCGCCGGGCGGCTGCTGGAGCTGGTCGGCGCGCAAGGGATGGCCATGGTGGGCAGGCGGGGCGTCTCCCTGCACGGCCGCACCCCCGACGCGGACGTGGTGAAGCGGCTGGCCAGATGGGTCTTCGCCCGCTGCGAGGGAGAGGTGTTCACGCACGACCGGCTGGGCGGCGAGCTGCCCGAGTACGAGGGCCTGAACCGGACCGCGGCCGGCGTCCTGGCCTTGAGCATCGCCGGGGCGGACCGGATCGCGTTCCTGTGGTTCCGGCCGGAGATGACCGTGGAGGAGCTCTGGGGCGGCGATCCGTCCAAGCCGTACACGCTCAACCCCGAGACCGGAAAGATCCATCCCCGGACCTCCTTCGAAACCTACCGGCGGACCGTGCGCGGCGTGAGCAGACCCTGGGCCGAGCACGAGATCCACGCCGCGCGGAGCCTCGTCCCGATCCTCAACGCCCACATCCTGCGCATCACCGAATCCCTGGTGCGCAGGAACCGCAAGGCCCTCAAGGAAAAGAACGCCCTTTTGGAGGCCATCTCCAGGACCGACGCCCTCACGGGCGTGTTGAACAGGCGGGCGCTCTTCGACGCCCTCGAGACGGAACTGCGCCGGAGCAGGCGTTACGACGGAAAGGTGGCCCTTGCCATGCTGGACGTGGACCATTTCAAGTCCGTCAACGACCGCCACGGGCACCAGACCGGCGACCTGGTGCTCAAGGCGGTGGCCTCGCGGCTCCTGCAGGAGGCCAGGGGAACCGACGTGATCGGGCGCTACGGCGGCGAGGAGTTCCTGATGGTCATGCCGGAGACGTCCCTGGAGAGCGCCGTGGTGGTGGCCGAGCGCGTCCGCGCGGCCATCGGGGACATGCTCCTCGATGCCTTGGGCGGCCACGTCACCGTGAGCATCGGCGTGGCGCGCCACGAGGGCGAAGCCATCCTGGACCTGGTGGCGAAGGTGGACGCCAGGCTCTACGAGGCCAAGGCCGGAGGCCGCAACCGCGTGGCCTTCTAGCGGCCTGCAGAATCTTCCTGGCTGGCTGGGTCGCGCGGACGGCTATGACCTTCGATCCCCAAGAGGAACCGCGCTTCGGCGGCGTTCCCGAATCGTGCGCTCAGCCTTCTCCGGCGTCGCGCTCCAGCAGTTCCAGCACTCCGGGCAGCAGCGCGCCGCGCTCTTCGGGCGTGGCCATCTCCACCTGCTCGATCACCCGGCCCCTGCTGTAGACCACCAGGGTCTGGGCGAAGGCCGCCACGTCGTCGGGGTCGTGGGTGATGAGCACGACGGGCGTGCCGAAGCGCTCCAGCGTGGCCGTGAGCTCCCGGCGCATGCGCACGCGCAGCAGCGGGTCCAGGGCCGAGAAGGGCTCGTCCAGGAGCAGGGCCTGGGGCCGGGAAACCAGCGCCCTGGCCAGGGCCACCTTCTGGCGCTGCCCGCCCGAGAGGCGGGAGGGCATCTCGCGCGCCAGGTGCGCGATGCCCATGGCCTCGAGCATGGCGGTCACCTCGTCCCGTTGAGCTGGCGAAAGCCTGCCGGGCCAGCCCGGGGCCAGCCCGAAGCCCACGTTGGCCTGCACCGTCAGGTGCGGGAAAAGGGCATAGTCCTGGAAGAGATAGCCCAGGCCGCGTCGCTGGGGAGGCAGGTCCACGCCCTCGCGGCTGTCGAAGAGCGCGCGCCCGTCCAGCTCGATGCGCCCTCCCGCCGGGCGCAGGAGCCCGGCCATGGCCTTGAGCGTGAGCGTCTTGCCCGAGCCCGAAGGGCCGAAGAGCACCACGGGCCCCTGGGCCGCCTCGAAGGCGCTGCGCAGGTGGAAGGTGCGCCCGCCGCTGCCCAGGCGGGCCTCGATGTCCACGCGGACCCTCACGGCCTTGGTCTCGCAAGGCGTCCGGAGCCCACCAGCACGGCCATGCTTGCCAGGGTGACCACCAGGGTGAGGAACGCGGCCTGGCCGTCCTGGCCGGCCATCACGGCGCTGTACACGGCCAGGGAGAGGGTCTGGGTCTTGCCGGGGATGTTGCCCGCGATCATGAGCGTGGCCCCGAACTCGCCCATGGCCCGGGCGAAGGCCAGCATGGCCCCGGCCAGGATGCCGCGCCAGGCCAGGGGCAGGCTCACCCGCGCGAAGAGCGCGAAGCCGGACGAGCCCAGCGTGCGCGCGGCGTCCACGAGGTTGGCGTCCACGGCGTCGAAGGCCGCGCGCGCGGTGGTGAACACCAGGGGAAAGGCCACCACGGCCGAGGCCACCACGGCCCCCTGCCAGCTGAACATCAGCGTGACCCCGAACGTCTCCAGCAGCCAGCGCCCCATCACGCCGTTGCGTCCGAAGAGCACCAGCAGATAATAGCCCAGCACCGTGGGCGGCAGGACCATGGGCATGGTGGCCAGGGCGTCCAGCACGCTCCGGCCCGGGAAGTCCCGGCGGGAGAGGGCCCACGCCGCAGGGACCCCGGCGCTCAGCGCCCCCAGGGTGGCCAGCAGGGCCACCTTGAGGGTGAGCAGCAGGGGCGCGGCTACCGAATCCATGCGCCTCGGTCGCGGGCGCGCGACCTCTCGCGGCACGCGGGCACGGGGTCCAGCGAGAGTTCCGACCACCACATGCAGCGGTCGCGTCCGGGGATGAGTTCGAGGAGCCAGTAGAGCGCGACGATGGCCGCGAGGGTTCCCACGAGAAGCCAGTCGATCATGGCCTTGTCCTCCTTTTCGGGCACGGCCCGGGGGGCCGTCGAAGAGGAAAAGGCAACTTGCGTGCCAGGCTGCGAGTGCCGCATGGGCGTGTGATTCAAAGGGGTTGTCGAAGCCATGCGCGGGCCGCGAGAATACAAAAGTGTAGCTTTACAACGGATACCTACAAAATTGTCTGATCCGGGGAGTCCTTGAGGAACTTCACGACCACGAGGGTCAGGTCGTCATGGCGCGGGGTTCTGCCGCGGAAGGCCTCCACGGCGTCGAGCACGGCCTGGAGCACGTCGCGGGCGTGGAGGCTGGCGTGTTCGGCCATGGCGGCGCGCAGGCGCTCCTTGCCGAACATCTCGCCCAGGGCGTTGCGGCATTCCCAGACGCCGTCGGTGGCCATCACGAGGAGTTCCCCGGCCTTCCAGCCCCTGCGTAGGCCCTCCTCGTAGCCCCAGCAGGGCTCGACGCCCAGGGGGATGCCCTTTCCGTCCAGTTCGCAAAAGCCCCCGGTGGCGGGGCTGTAGACGATGGCCGGATCGTGTCCGGCCTTGACGAAGCGGATGAGCCCTCGCTGGGTGTCCAGGGCCAGCCAGAAGAGGGTCATGAAGCGGCCGGTGGAGCCGGTGTCGGCGCACATGAGCCGGTTCACGCGGGAGAGTTTGTCGTCCATGGGGCCGGGCTGCCCGGCGCCGGAGCGGATGAGGGCGCGGGCGCTGGCCATGAGCAGGGCCGCGCCGATGCCGTGTCCGGTCACGTCGCCCACGGCCACGGAGAAGCCCTTGGCGTCCGGGTCGGGGTGGGGGAGGTAGTCGAAGTAGTCGCCGCCCGTTGAGTCGCAGGGGATGTTGGCGCCTGCCACCTCCACGCCGGGTGCGCGCGGCGGGGCGTGGGGCAGGAAGTCCTGCTGGATGCTGGCGGCGATTTCCAGTTCGAACTCCATGCGCTGCTTGGCGAGCATGGCCTGGTGCAGCCGGGCGTTCTCGATGGCGATGGCGGCCTGGGCGGCGATGATGGTGAAGAGGTCGAGGTCCTCCTCGATGAAGGGGCCGCCGGTGGTTTTGTTCATGAGGGCGGCCACGCCGATGGTGCGGTTGCGCGCGGTGAGGGGCACGCAAAGGATGGTGTTGGTGCGGTAGCCGGTGCGGCGGTCCACTTCGCGGTTGAAGCGGGGGTCGGCGTAGGCGTCGGGCACGAGCACGGGGGTGCGGTTCACCTGCACCCAGCCCGCGATGCCCTCGCCCCGGCGCAGCACGTGCCCCTTGGGGAGCATGGCGGCCACGGGCCCCTGGGCCACGGTGAACACCAGATCGCCGCTGGCCTCGTCGGTGAGCAGGAGGCTGCACGTTTCGGCGTCCGAGGCCTGGCGGGAGGCCGTCATGATGCGTTCCAGAACGTCGTCGAGGTCGATGGAGGAACTGATGAGCGCGCACAACTCGAAACAGCGGCGCAGGTTCTCCATGCGTCGCGCGAGGAGGGCCGGGTCCGTGGCGTCCTGGTCTGGCGGCATGCTGAGTTCATGCCTTCAAAAGCCCAATGTGTCCAGGGGGAAGGGCTTCATTTTGAGGCGTGGATCGTGAAGATCGCGTGATGATCCGGGGTGTTCGCCCCCGCCGAGGACGGCGACGCGCCCCCGCCGCCGTCCTCGGAGAGCTGCCGGAACGCCCCGCCCGCGTGCGTGCCGCGTTCAAAGAACGACTCCTCCGGCATCCGGGCGTTTTCCGGATTGCCAGCCGCAGTCATGGCCGCCGGGCGGCTGCGTCAGGTCCGTGCTCCGTACCCGGCAGTTTCCGGCCCAGTGGTTGACCCGTGTCCGATTCGGTGAGAATATCCTGTTGCGCGTAACGAATAATATATGCTGCGGATAGGGGCGGTCAGTTCGGTCCCTTCGCCACAGTGAGGAATGGACATGCGCCACGTTGCTTTTCTTCTGCTCCTGCTCCTGGCTCCTTATCTCGGATTTGCCGCCAACAAGACCGTGAAGGTCAGGGGCGTTATCGGGCTTTGTGGAACTGACGAATGCGGGATTGGGGGGCTCGGTGCATACTATGCTTTTGCTCCGCATAGCGCCATTTATAACGCAATCCTATCAGTGTGTGGATTTGGCGATGACTGTGAAATTATAGGAAAAGTTGATGCAATGGGATTTGTAACTTCAGTTTCGCATGTGCGCCATATAGATACAAATTTTGAGCCTGGAAAGGATGCTGTTTATGATGCAGCTATGCGGCTTATTTCGGTTGATAAAAGTCTTAGGATGGCCATAAATCACATCGATGGAGTCTGCTTGCTTCGCTCGGTAAAAGTGGCAAGCTCGAAGCAGAATGTATGGCGAGTAAAATTTTATGTTAAATATTACAAAAATTATAGCCAGAAAAAAACACGGACATGGAATGTCTATTTGATGAGAAGTGGTATCGGGTGGCAATTGTATAAAATACAGCCGTAGCCTTGCGTTGCAAGGCCACGGCCTGGTTATTCAATGATCAGCTGCCCGGGCACCGATCATCATTTCCGGATCAGGGTTTGCGGCCCTGCTGTTTTTTATATGCCGAGTTGAGGTCCCGTATGGCACTGAACTCGCCGTGCTTGTCGTCTGGGCGGCCAAAATACCTTCCGCCTCCGGCACTCCAGATTTTTGACTTGTTACTTCGAGCCCAATAGATCGCTTTCAGTTGATCTTCAGCTGAGAGTTTTTTGAATGCCTTGGAGCTTGCAACGGCAGTATCGATTGTATCCTGAAACCCTCCAGGACCTTGCTGGATGGATCCAGACCAGACTGCTTCTTGAACGGCTGGATTGTTCATGTCGAGCCCATTGTCAGCAGCTTTTCGAGCCCCCGGCAGATAATGCGACCTGTAGATGTAAGCCCTTTCCGCCTGGTGCAGGCCATCCGGGTCTGCCCCCGCCGCATTGCGCCAGCGCTCGGAAAACTCCGACGATCCTGGCGTCGTCCCGGCGAAGTAGTGCCGGTAGTTGCGTCCCTCGGGCGAGTAGAGGAAGTCTTTCACCGTGCCTCCGATTTCTCCGTTGTTCTTGGACGTGAACTGGTAGGACCCATAACTTACCCCACCCGCATCCTTCTTCAAGGGCGTGGAGACTTCCGCGACGCCCTTGACGCTCTCGAACCTCTTGACCGACTCGCCCAGGTCCCGACGCATGGGGGGGATGCCAGATACCGTCTGGTTTGCCGCAGGTTGCGGGGGAGTCCTCCCTGAAAGGTCGTACTTGTCGAAATACGTGATGTGGTTCGCCCAGGGGACAGCTTTCCATTCCTTGTTGTTCAGCGACGGACTGTCGGGCTTGTAGGCCTTGTCAGCCGGGACGCGGTATGTCCGCAAATCCCCTTTCAGAGCCTGAATGGCCTTGGCGAAATCGCCAAGCGCCCCTTCGTTCCCGAGGAGAGGCGGCGACAGGGGGTTGCTGTTCGCATCATTCCCCGCCGGGGGAGCGCCGAGGCCTGCGCTGCCCCCTGCAGCCGGCGTCGGGCTCGCTCCCGCTCCCGCTCCCCCCTTGCCTCCGCCCGCACCGGACGGCGGCGACGCGCCCCCGCCGCCGTCCTGTGATAGTTGCCGGACCGCCCCGCTTGCGTGCGTGTCGCGTTCAAAGAAGGATTCCTCCGGCATCCGGGCGTTTTCCGGATTGCCAGCCGCAGTCATGGCCGCCGGGCGGCCGCGCAGGCCCTCGCGCTCGTAGAGGTCCGGGGTGTCGTCCTCCAGGAGCGTGCCGCCCATGCCCAGGCGCTTGGCCCCGGCGTCCAGCCAGTCCCAGTAGTTCAGTCTGCCGGTGCGCCGGTTCAGGGAGTTGCTGGCCAGGGCGGGACCGGATTGGATGAACGGCCCCGAAGAGCCGGGTCGGTCCGCCGTGAGGGGCCGGGCAAACCGGCTGTCGTCCCAATCGTACGCGGTATCCCCCGGCCCCGGTTCTTCGGGGACCCACTGCTGCGATCCGTCCTCCCGGATGCGGTGGATGCGCATCCTCGGGGCGTGGAGCGAGGGATTGTACTCCATGGTCTGCCAGGCCGGAGTCGTTCTCAGGAGGTTCGTGGTCCTGTTGGACGGGCCAGGGTGGGAACGGCCCCCGGCCAGGTGGTTTTCGGGCGGCCGTCCGGGCGTAGCGCCCGGGGTCTGTCCGGAGGCCTGGGCGGCAGCGCCGAGCAGGGTCGATCCAAAGCCGAGCAGGGTCTGGGCGGTGGAGAGGGCGGATGCCCCCCAATCAAGCAATCCCATGAGAAGTCTCCTTGCGTTTGGTGGTTCGTTTGGTCGGGCCGGGGACCTGCACGTCTTTGGCGGCGCGCGAGCGTTTGGCCGCGCGTTCGGGCAGGAGCGCCCGCTCCAGGGCCTCCAGGCAGGCCTCGATGCGCGCCAGGCGCGCTTCCAGTTCGGTCCGGGCAGCGCTCGCGTGGTCCGCGCTCCTGCCGTCATCGCAGGGAGAGGGCGGGGCCTTGGCCCCGCCCAGAATCATCAGGTTCACAGCACCCTCCTCGCGGGCTCATCCGCGCGCCCCTCGGCCAGACGCTCGCGCGCCAGGCCGCCCAGGGCCGCGATGGACTCCAGGGACGCCACCAGGGCCTCCATGGCCTCCAGGCCCGCCCGGATGCGGGCGAATTCCGCCGTCTGGTCCGAGCGCAGGGCCAGGATGGCCTCGCGCCGGGCGTTCAGCTGCTCCTCCACGGCCTGGCGCACGGCGTCGCAGGCCAGCAGGCGTGACACCTCCTCGCCGCGCACGGCCTCGCGCTCCAGCTCCTGGCGGCTCACGCCCGGCCCCCTTCAGGAGCGTTCAGGACGGCGGCGAGGCGCGGATCGAGCAGGGAGGGATCGGGCGGCATGCCCGGCGTTCCCGACGGCTGCAAGGAACCGGCGGGGCGGGCGTCCATCCCGGCCGGTCCGCCCCTTCCGGGACCGGCGTTCGGCCCCATGGACCCGGCCGGGCCGCCGCCCGCGCCGTAGAACGGCCTCATGACCGGGGAAGCTCCGTCCGGGCCAGGGAACGGCCCCATGGCGGGCGGCGGTCCGCCCGCGCCGCAGTGGAATCCGGATGGACCGGCCCCGGGCGCGGCGGGCATGCCCGCCGGAGCGCCGCCGCGTCCGCCGCCCGGTCTTCTTTCGGGTCCGGCTGCCGGTCCGGACGGGCGCGCGCCCTTGCGGGCCTCTGCCTGGGCGGCCTTGCGCAGCTCCCTGGCGTGCTCGCCGATGGCCCGCGCCAGGCCCTGGTTCTGCCCTTCCAGCTCCTCGATGCGGCTCTTGAGCTGGGCCACCAGGTCCATGCGTTCGTCGTCCAGGAGGTATTCGGACACGTCGATGTCCATGAACTCGTACTTGGCCTTGACGGCCTTCACGATGCCCCTGGGCTCGCAGATGCCCAGCTGGAGCCCGGCCTTGAGCAGGAGCTGGATCAGCTCGTCCATGATGTGCGCGCTCTGCTGGCGCTCCTGGGGTCCCACGCCCACGTCGATGGTCACGGTCCAGCTGCCGGAGAGGTCTTCGGGCTCGATGGCCACGTCCTGGCCCACGATGGCCTGGTCGTCCTCGGGGGGGTAGAGACGGATGATGTCCAGCACGCGCCCCAGCATGCGCCGGAAGGCCCGGGCGATGCGCCGGGCGTAGAGCTTCTGGCGCTGCATGCCGGAGGAAAGGCGCATCTGCATGCCCGCCGCAGTCTTGTTGAGGGCGTCGTGGTCCAGGCCCTGCATGTTCTCGTTGACCCCGGACTCCTTGGCCACCTCCTGGAGCGTGAGCTGGAAGGCGTTGACCAGCATGGGGTCGCCGGGCGCGGGCACGATCTCCTGCACGGCGTTGAGCGCGGGCACCAGGGACACGTCGCCCGGCCCCATGGAGGCCAGGATCTTGCGGGCGCGGGCGTCGGTGGTCAGATAGCCCCGGTAGGTGGAGAGGGCCGCGCTGTCCTGGATGTTGCGCAGGAGGTTGGAGAGCACGCGCTGGCGGTGGTCCAGCACGGCGGCGATGGGACGCCCCACGGCCTTGTGGGGTTCCTTGTAGACGAAGCCCAGCTCGAAGGGCGGGCCGCCGTAGGGGTTCTCCTCGGGGCCGCGCAGCACCACGTCCTCGCAGAGGGTGACGATGCAGGGCGCGAGCAGCCCCGAGCCGTCCAGGTCCAGGCGGGTGTAGCACTCCCAGACGAGCACCTCGCCCCGGGGCCGCGCGGCGGCCGCGTCGCCGCCGTGGGCCTGGGCCATGGCGTCTGGGGGCGTGAGGCCGTCCACGCCGTGCTGGGTGTGGAACTCGCCCGCCACGTCCTCCAGGGCGTGGCGGTCCGTGAGCCGGTCCATGAGGGCCTTGGCGCTGCCCTTGCGGTAGACGCCCGCCAGCTCCTGGCGGCGCACGAAGTCCAGGTCGCGCCGGACCACGTGGGCCACGAAGGGGTTCTGCTCCAGGTCGGGGTAGCCGGGGAGCATGTAGAGTTCGCGCGGGGGCACCACCTCCAGGTGGAAGCCCCTGTAGCGGGTGCGCCTGCGCACGGCCTTGGCCCCGCGCAGGCCCGAGACCTCGCGGCCGGTGTAGGGGTCCTGCCGGGTGAAGGCCTTGCCGCCGCGCACGTCCACCAGGGTGGGGTCGCGCCGGGCCAGGTCCTCCAGTTCCTCGGTGGTCCTTTCGGGCAGCAGTTCGGTGGCGAGCTCGAAGTCGTCGCGCTGGGTGATCTTCATGACGCCGTAGTGGTTCACCAGGCAGTCGTGCACGAAGTCCTCCACGAGGCGTTCTCCGTCCAGCTGGTTGAAGAGCTTGTGGCGCACGTAGCGCTTGAGCCGGTCGGCGCGGGCCTGGGCGTCCTTGCGGGCGGCGGGGTCGGGCTGTCCGCCCACGGGGGTGAAGGCGAAGAAGTCGCCGGTGAAGACCTCCACAAGGCCCGGCTTCATCCACTCCACCACGGAGAAGATGGTGGGATGCACGGTCTGGGACCAGCCGGGTCGCTCGTTGCCGTAGGGTTCGGCGCGGTAGGCGCGGTAGTGCTTCTCGCGCTCGGCCGAGAGTTCGGCCTGGTGGGCGCGGGCCTTGTCCATGTCGGGCTTGAGGATGTGCAGCAGGTCGTCGTCGGAGAGGGGCATGGTGGCTCCTAGAGGAAGCGCGAGGCCTGGGCCTCGTCGTCCTGGATGAGGGTGTCGTCCGCCGGCCGGAAGCGGTCGGCGTGGGCCATGGTCAGGATGAAGGCGTCGGCCAGGTTGGGCGAGGGCACGCCCCGTCGCCTGAGGTCGTCCTTGCCTTCCACCTTGAGCCGCCCGGAGGGCAGCACGGCATAGGTGGGGCCGGAGAGTTCGGCCGCGAGCTTCCCGGCCAGGGAGAGGGAGGCGTCCACGGCGGTGACGCGGCTCTCGAAGAATTCGCGGGCCTTCCACCAGAGCTCGTCGCGGCGGCGGTTGAAGCGCTCGGAGGCCGCCGCGGATTCGGCCACGTTCACCGCCGTGACCGGCAGCCCCCAGCCCGCCAGGGTGTGGGCCACGCCCGCGCCCCAGCCCACGCAGTCCACCAGGAGGGCTTCGGGCCGGAAGTCGTGGAAGCGTTCGCGGGCGCGCCCGGCGATGGCCAGGGTGTCGTCCAGGCGGAACTCCTCCAGGTGCACCAGCTTGCCGCCCCGGCGCACGGCGATGGCCGAGGGGTCGCCCGCCAGGGACATGCCCACGTCCAGGCCCATGACGGCCGGGGCGTGCAGGTAGCTCACGGGGCGGTCCATGGCGCCTAGCACCAGGGAGAGGGGGATCAGGGAGTCGGTGGCGGCCACGTCGAAGTCGCACTCGTACTCCTGGTCGTACTGGGCCTGGGACATCTGGGCGCGGGCGCTGGCCAGCTCCTCGGGCGCGATGAGCCCGGTGACGCTGGCGGGGAAGCGCCCGGCGTACCAGTCGGGCTCGCGCAGGGCGGTCTGGTAGAGGTCGAAGAAGTGGTCGTGGCCGCGCGGCGTGCCGATGAACACGGCGAATCCCCGGCGGTCGGAGAGGGCGGGGCGGATCACCGAGGCGTAGGCCCCGGGGCGGAAGTCGGCGTATTCGTCCAGGACCACGCCGTCGAGGTAGATGCCTCGCAGGCCGTCGGGGTTGTCGGCCCCGTGGAGGGAGATGCGCGAGCCGTTCTCGAAGTCCAGGCGCAGTTCGTTCTCGCTGGCCTTTGCGCCGGGCACGCGCAGGCCGAAGCGCTTGAGGTAGTCCCAGGCCACGCGCTTGGCCTGGCAGAGCGCCGGGGCCACGTAGGCCAGGCGCTGGTCCGGGAATCCGGGGCGGTGCGCGGCGTCGATGAGCGCGTTGACGCAGAGCACGGTCTTGCCGAAGCGGCGGTGACAGACGAGCACTGAGAAGCGCCGCAGGCCCTCGTGGATCTGGCGCTGGAAGCGGTGCGGAACGTAGCCGGTGTGCACGGTGACGTCGGTGTTCATGGACCGTGCAGTGTAGCGGGGAATCTTCTCCTGTCAGCCCACATAGCGCTATGTGGGTAAAAACCCGGCCGGACCCGAAAAAAAGTCCGGCCGGGTCGGTCCTAGGCCAGCCACCCCCGGCGCGTGACGGTGACGGGCGAGATGGCGGAGTAGGTGTTGAGGAGGTTGTTCTCCATGTCCTGGAGAAGCTGTCCGTCCTGGGCCACGTCCATCTCGTCGATGTTCTTCAGGCGCAGGGCGGCGTACTCGGCCACGATGTCGTCGAGCTTGCCGTCGAAGGGCGTGGGGGCGTCCATGTCCAGGCCTTCGAGGTCCACCAGGGGCCAGTAGATCAGCGTGAGGGCCCTTGCCGACGAGGGGGCGGCGGCCAGAAGCAGGGAGTCGCCGCGCACGATCCAGGCGGAGCACTCGGCCGGGGCGGCCAGCTGCTGCCAGGAGTCGTCGCCGTGCTTGGTCAGGCGGGCGTGGGTGTCGTCGCGGTAGAGCCCGTAGTCGGCCATGAAGTCGGCTGGCAGGGGGTAGTCCGCGCGGCCGGGCTCCGCGAGGAAGGCGTGCACGGCGCGGCCCAGTTCCACGTCGTTGCGGTAGAGCACGTGGGAGAGCCTGCGGTAGGCCTTGGCCACGGCCTTGAGGATCTGCTGGTCGCTCCAGCGGGTCTTGGCCTCGTCGGCCAGTTCGAGTCTGATGTCATCCAGGAGTTCCGATACGGTCATGTCGCGTCCTTTGCCAGGGCGCGGCCACCATAGCGCAAGCCGGGGCGCGTTGCAGCCCACATGGCGCTATGTGGGAAAAATGCGAAAAAGAGTGCAAGGTTTGACGGAGCCTGGGCGAAGGCCTACACTCCCCTTCCATACTGACTTGATCGGAGATGATGCATGAACGTTTCGATTCTCATCGATGGCAGCTTTTTCTGGATGAAGCACATGGAAGCCCGCCTGGGCCAGCCGCCCACGGCGGAATCGGTGCGCATGGCGACCGATCTCGTCCTCGTCGGCCAGTTCGAGTCTGATGTCATCCAGGAGTTCCGATACGGTCATGTCGCGTCCTTTGCCAGGGCGCGGCCACCATAGCGCAAGCCGGGGCGCGTTGCAGCCCACATGGCGCTATGTGGGAAAAATGCGAAAAAGAGTGCAAGGTTTGACGGAGCCTGGGCGAAGGCCTACACTCCCCTTCCATACTGACTTGATCGGAGATGATGCATGAACGTTTCGATTCTCATCGATGGCAGCTTTTTCTGGATGAAGCACATGGAAGCCCGCCTGGGCCAGCCGCCCACGGCGGAATCGGTGCGCATGGCGACCGATCTCGTGATGGACGACCCCGAATTCGACAACGACAGCCTCTTCCGCTCCTATTATTACGATTCGCCGCCCTACGGTGGCAAGGCCGTGCACCCCATCTCCCAGCGGGAGATCGAGTTCTCCACCACCGAACAATACCGCATCAAGCACGAATACCTCGACCAGCTGCGGCGCATGCCGCGCATGCAACTGCGCCTGGGCTCCCTGGCCATGCAGGGGTGGAAGCTCAACAAGAAGAACATGCGCGGCATCATGGATTCGCTCTACCACAACCGTCCGCTCCAGCCCCAGGACGTGTCCATCAATCTGGTGCAGAAGGAGGTGGACATGCTCATGGGCCTGGACATCGCCTGGATGGCGGCCCGGGCCATGGTGCAGAAAATCGTGCTGCTCACGGGCGACGCGGACATGATCCCGGCCATGAACTTCGCGCGCGAGCACGGCATGCTCGTGTTCGTGGCCAAGTTCGGCTACTACCTCTCGGACAAGCTGCGCGACCACGCCGACGGCGTGGTGGAGTTCACCCTGCCCGCGCCCGAGCGGCACCACGTCCCGCCTGCGCGGCTGGTCTCCATGCCGACGCCCGCCCCGGCCCCCGCCCCCGTGCCGGAGCCCCGGGTCGAGGAGGAGCTTCCCGAGCCCCCCGACGAAACCCTCTACGAATAGCCGCTGCCCTGCGCGCCGGTCCCCGGTCCTGCCGGGGGCCGTCGGGCCGGCGCAGCGAACCGGGCAGGCGCGGGGCCCGGCGCGCAAGGCGATGCCCCCCGGCGGCAGAGGCGACGCCGGGTCGCGCTCGCAGGAAGTGTTGCACGCCGCCCCCCTTTCTGGGATACAAGGATGGGACGGACGCAACGTCTGAAGCGGGAGTGTATTCATGGGCATCAACGACTTCACCATCGGCACGCGGCTCAAGGCCGGCTTCGCCCTGATGCTCGCCCTGACCATGGCCGTGGGCGTCGTGGCCCTCGGCCAGATCGAAACGCTCTCCCGGATCACCGAAAAGCTCTACCGACACCCCTTCACCGTGAACACGGCCCTGCGCGACATGCGCGGCCAGACCCGGGTGATCGACGCCGCCCTGGCCGAACTGGTTCCCGGGGTCTCCGGCGTGGCCGTGGAGTCGCGCCGCCACGAGATCCTGGAGGGCTTCGATCACCTGCGCGAGCACTACACCCTTGCCGCCGAACGCTACCTGGGCAGCAAGGAGGACCTGACGGGTGTCCTGGGAACCCTGAGGGAATGGCGCGTCCTTGTGGACAAGGCGGTGGCCGCGCATCTGGAGAGCCTTCCCCGCGAGGAGCAGGTCCGCGCTGTCGCGGCGGCCCGGCGCTATTCCCAGGAATGCCTCCAGCGCATCCAGGTGATGCTCGATTTCGCGGGCAACCGCGCCCGGCTCTTCCAGGAGGAGGCCCGCCAGGAGCGCGAGAACGCCATCGTGTTCATGGTGGCGCTCCTCTCGCTGGCGGTGGTGGCGGCCGGGACGGTGGCCGCCTTCGTCACCCGGGGCATCACCGTGCCGCTGGGCGCGGTGGTGGGGCGCATCAAGGGCGTGGCCGCCGGAGACCTGGGCGAGCCGCTCCGGATGACCCGCCGGGACGAGATGGGCGAGCTGGCCCGGGCCTTCGGCCTGTTGCGCGCCGGACTGGAGGACAAGATCGGCGTGGCCCGCGCCGTGGCCGAGGGCGACCTCACCCGCGAGGCCGTCCCGGCCTCGGAGCGAGACGCGCTGGGCCTGGCCCTGGACCGCATGATCCGCGCCCTGCGCGCGGCCTCCCAGGCCAACGCCCGCAACGACTGGCAGAAAACCGGCAAGAACGAGCTGGCCGCCCTGCTCACCGGAGAGCAGGACCCGCGCGCCCTGGCGACCCGCGTGGTCTCCTTCCTGGCGCGCTGGCTGGACGCCCAGGTGGGGGCGCTCTACGCGCGTGGCGACGGCGACGGCGCGTTCCGCCTGCACGGCAGCTACGCCTTCACACCGCGCGCCGAGTTGCCGGTGTCCTTCCGTCCGGGCGAGGGGCTGGTGGGGCAGGCCGCGCTGGAGGGGCGCATCCTCGCCGTGGACCGGCTGCCCGGGGACGCCCTGCGCGTGAACTCCGCCCTGGTCGAAGCCCGGCCGAGCAGCGTGGTCCTGGTCCCCATGGCGCACGAGGGCGAGGTGCTGGCCGTTCTGGAACTGGGGGCCGTCGAGGCGTTCGACGACGTGAAGCTCGAATTCCTGGAGTCCGTGTCCGGGGCCGTGGCCCAGGCCTTCGCCTCCATGGAGGGCCAGCGACGCCTGCGCGTCCTCCTGGACGAGACCCAGGCCCAGGCCGTGCGCCTCCAGGTGCAGCAGGAGGAGCTGCGCTCCACCAACGAGGAGCTGGAGCAGCAGGCCCAGGCCCTGCGCTCCTCCGAGGAGGAGCTCCAGCAGCAGCAGGAGGAGCTGCGCGCCGTCAACGAGGAACTTTCCGACAAGAACCGCTTCCTGGAGCTGCAGAAGTCCGAGATCAGCCTCAAGAACGTGGAGCTGGACAACATCCGCGTGGGCCTGGAGCAGAAGGCCCGGGAACTGGAAAGTTCCGGGCGCTACAAGTCCGAGTTCCTGGCCAACATGTCCCACGAGCTGCGCACGCCGCTCAACAGCCTGCTGCTGCTCTCGCGCAGCCTCATGGACAACGCCGGGGGAAACCTCTCCTCCGAGCAGGTGGAGTACGCCCGCATCATCCACCGCAGCGGCAACGACCTGCTGGGGCTCATCAACGAGATCCTCGACCTCTCCAGGATCGAGGCCGGGCGCATGGACCTGGACCTGCAGGACGCCGGGCCGCGCGACATGGCCCAGAACCTGCGCGAAACCTTCGAGGCCCTGGCCCGCGAGAAGGGCCTCTCCCTCCTGGTGGAGGTGGACGAGGCCCTGCCCGCGACCCTGCGCACGGACCCCCGGCGCGTGGAGCAGATCCTGCGCAACCTGGTCTCCAACGCCGTGAAGTTCACCGAGCAGGGCGGCGTGACGGTGCGCTTCGCGCCCCGCGGGGAGGATTTCCTGTCCGTCTCGGTGGCCGACAGCGGGGCGGGCATTCCCGAAGACAAGCACCAGGCCGTGTTCGAGGCCTTCCGGCAACTGGAGGGCGGCACGGCCCGCAGGCACGGAGGCACGGGACTGGGCCTGACCATCTCCCGCGAGCTGGCCCGGCTCCTGGGCGGGGAGATCAAGCTCGAAAGCCGCTCCGGCGAAGGGGCCACCTTCACGCTCGTGCTGCCCCTGGAGGGCCCGCCCTCCGCCGGGGCGCCCGCCCGGACCGCGCGCGCGGACCAAGGCGGCGAGGCAGCGGCGTCGGGCGTCTTCTCCGGGGCGGTCCCCGCCCGGGACGCGGCGCCCCGGGAACGCCCCCGCACGCCGCCCCCCGCCGCCATCTCCGACGACCGCGACGTTCTGCGCCCCGGCGTGCCCGCCGTCCTGATCATCGAGGACGACCCGGACTTCGCCGCCGTGCTGGCCCGCCTCTGCCGGGACAGGGGGCTCCACGCCCTGGCGGCGGCCACGGGCGAGGACGGCCTGGAGCTGGCGCGCTCCGCCGCCCCGGCGGCGGTGGTGCTGGACATCAGGCTGCCGGGCATGAGCGGCTGGGAGGTGCTCGACGCCTTCAAGCGGGACCCGGCCCTGCGCCACATCCCCGTGCACGTGATGTCCGGGGCCGAAGGCGGCCTGGACGCCCTGCGCAGGGGCGCGGTGGGCTTTCTCTCCAAGCCCGCCACGCGCGAGAGCCTGGAGGAGGCCCTGGGGCGTCTGGAGCGCGTCTGGACCAGCGACATCAAGGACCTGCTCCTGGTGGAGGACGACGAGGCCCTGCGCACGGCCGTCACGGCCCTCATCGGCGACCCGGGCGTGCGCATCCGCCAGGCGGGCAGCGGCGAGCAGGCCCTCCAGGCCCTGGAGCAGAGCCGCTTCGACTGCATGATCCTGGATCTGGGCCTGCCCGACATGACGGGATTCGAACTGCTCGACCGCATGAAGGCGCGGTGTCCCGCAGGTCCGCCCCCGGTGATCGTCTACACCGGCAGGGAGCTCAGCCGCGAGGAGGAACGCCGCCTGCGCGAACAGGCCGACTCCATCATCGTCAAGGGCGTGCGCTCCGAGGAGCGGCTCATCGACGAGACGGCCCTCTTCCTGCATCAGGTGGTCCGGGCCATGCCCCCGCGCAAACGCGAGACCATCCTGCATCTCTACGAGAAAGACGCCGCCTTCAAGGAGCGCACCGTGCTCCTGGTGGACGACGACATGCGCAATCTCTTCGCCCTGGCCCAGGTGCTGCAGGAAAAGGGGCTGGCCGTGCTCAAGGCCGAGGACGGCCCCTCGGCCCTGGCCCTGCTCGAGAGCGAGCCCGGCGTGGACCTCGTGCTCATGGACATCATGATGCCCGGCATGGACGGCTACGAGGCCATCCGGCGCATCCGCGCCGAGCGCCGCTTCCAGGGCCTGCCCGTGATCGCCCTCACCGCCAAGGCCATGCGCGAGGACCGCGAGAAATGCCTGGAGGCCGGGGCCAGCGACTACCTCTCCAAGCCCGTGGACGTGGACAGGCTCCTGTCCGTCATGCGGGTGTGGCTGCACAAGTAGGGGGAGCGCGTGGACCAGGCAACCATCGAGAACGTCGAGGCCGGGCTCTTCCTGGAGGCGCTCCACCAGCGCCACGGCTACGACTTCCGAAACTATTCGCGGGCCTCCATGCTCCGCCGCCTGCGCCGCCTGGCGGAAAAGACCGGAGCGCCCTCACTCTCCGCCATGATCCCCGCCGTGCTCCACGACAGGGCCTTCCTGCCCGAGGTGGTGGACGCCCTCTCGGTGAACGTCTCCGAGATGTTCCGCGACCCGGGCTTCTTCCGCGTCCTGCGCGAGGAGGTGGTGCCCTATCTGCGCACCTTCCCCTTCGTGAAAATCTGGCACGCGGGCTGCTCCCGGGGCGAGGAGGTCTACTCCCTGGCCATCGTGCTGCGCGAGGAGGGCTTCTACGAGCGCTGCACCATCTTCGCCACCGACCTCAACCCCGTGGTGCTCGAACAGGCCAAGACCGGCATCTTCCCCGCCGAGGCCGTGCGCCTGCACACCGCCAACTACCAGCAGGCCGGGGCAAGGCCGCCTTTTCCGCCTACTACCACGCCAGCTACGGCTCCGTGATCATGGACTCCTCCCTGCGC
>NZ_JBZVFJ010000026.1:0-31037 GCF_058402725.1 Fundidesulfovibrio sp.
ACCCCTTTTTGTTCACAAAAAGGGGTTTCCCCCGGTTCTCTTCTCTCCCCTCTCACTCTTACTCTTCGTCGATATACCGGCGCACGATGTCGCCGTAGGCGTCGATCCTGCGGTCGCGCAGGAAGGGCCAGTGGGTGCGGGTGGTGTCCACCTTTTGGGGGTCGATCTCGGCCAGGATGATCTCTTCGAGCACGGTGGAGGCTTCCGCGATGATGGTTCCCATGGGGCCGCAGACGAAGCTCGATCCCCAGAATTCCAGGCCGTCGCCGCCGGATGGCGGGATTTCGTGCCCCACGCGGTTGACGCTGGCCACATAGCAGCCGTTGGCGATGGCGTGGGAGCGCTGGATGGTCATCCAGGCCTCGCGCTGTTCGGTGCCGTACTGGGCCTTTTCGGAGGGGTGCCAGCCGATGGCCGTGGGGTAGAAGAGGATGTCCGCGCCGCGCAGTGCGGTGAGGCGCGCGGCCTCGGGGTACCACTGGTCCCAGCAGATGAGGGTTCCGATGGGTCCCACGGGGGTGTCGAAGCGCTTGAAGCCCAGGTCGCCGGGGGCGAAGTAGAACTTCTCGTAGAAAAGCGGGTCGTCGGGGATGTGCATCTTGCGGTAGACGCCGATCAGGTTCCCGTCGGGACCGGCCACTGCCAGGGAGTTGTGGTAGAGCCCGGCGGCGCGGCGCTCGAAGAGCGGGACGACCACGGTGGCCCTGGCGTCCTTGGCGGCCTGGGCCAGGGCCTGGGTGGTGGGTCCGGGGATGGGCTCGGCCAGGGCGAAGTGGGCGTGGTCTTCGGTCTGGCAGAAGTAGGGCGTGGCGAAGAGTTCGGGCAGGCAGACCAGGGACGCGCCCTGTCTTCCGGCCTCGCGCACGAGGTCGGCGGCCTTCTCGACGGAGGCCCGGGTCGTGTCGGCCGGGGCCATCTGGACCAGGGCCAGGGTGTAGGGCTTGTGATGGGGCATGGCGATTCCTTGTTGGGTCTTGAGTCCTGCGATGTAGCGTGGGGCGCGCGGCTAGGCAAGGCCGAGCCGCGCCATGCCGTCCCAGGCCAGACGCAGGGCCACCAGCACGAGCAGCGCGCCCAGCACGCGCATGGTCCACACGTAGCCCGGCCCCGAGAGGAATCGCGCGAAGCGCCCCGAGAGCCAGGCCACGGCCAGGTTGGCGCCCAGGAGAAGGGCGTAGAACGAGCCCAGGAAGGCCGCGCAGGCCGCGCCGGAGGCGTGCCAGGCCGTGAGCGTGGTGGGCGCTCCCACGGTGGCCCAGAAGAGGATCATCTTGGGATTGAGGATGTTGGTGGCCACGCCCTTGCGCCAGGAGCGGGCCGTGCCGGGGTCCACGTCCAGGCTGGCGGGGCCGCTTCGCAGCGCGCCCAGGCCGAAGCGCAGCACCACCAGCGCGCCCGCCAGGGACAGGACGCCCATCACCCAGGGCTGGCCCGAGAGGGCGTCCAGGGCCAGGATGCAGGCCAGCATCACGGGCAGGTCCGAGAACAGGGGGGCCATGCCCACCTTGGCCCCCTCGCGGGGGCCGTGGGTGATGGTCTGCAGGCAGATGAGCGCCTGGAGCGGCCCGGGCGTGAGCCCGGCGGCAAGGCCCAGGGCCGCGCCGACGGCCAGGAATGCGAGGATGTCGTGCATGGGCGGTTTCATCCCGGAACGGGAGGTGTTAAAGACAGCACCGGACGCCGCTTGTCAAGGGCGCACCCGACGTGATGGGAGAAGGCATGGACCAGACTACCGTAAAACCGCTGGCGTTCGGCTGGCGGGGCGTCCAGGGCTGGCTGGACGAGCACGTGCTCCACGAGAGCGGCCTCGTCCAGGCGCTGGCCTGCCTGGCGGCCCTGGCTCTGGGGCTTCTTGCGGCGCGGGCGTTGGGGCGCTTCCTGGCCACCAAGGTGCAGGGCCGCGAGCAGCTGCGCCTGTGGGTTTCGCAGCGGCTGCCGGGTTTTCTGGCCCCGCTGGCTATGCTCCTGGCCCTGCGGGTGGTGCAGGCGGTCTCCGAGGCCTGGGACTGGCCCGCCATGGTCACGGGGATCGGGCTCAAGGTGGCGGAGGCGTGGCTGGTGATCCAGTTCTTCGCGTCGCTGCTGCTGCCGCATGGCTGGACGCGCCTGGTGACGGTGCTGGTGGTGGGCCTCTACGCCCTGGAGGGCGCGGGGGCGCTGGACCCGCTGGTGAACTACCTGGACGGCCTGGCGCTCAGCTTCGACAATGAGCGGCTCTCGCTGCTGGAAGTGGTGAAGGCCATGCTCCTGCTGGCCGTGATGCTGCCGCTCACCAACAAGATATGCGCCTTCCTGGAGGCGGCCCTGGAGCGGCTGGCGGACGTGAAGCCCCGGGTGCGCGTGCTTGTGTCCAAGCTCACCAAGATAGCGCTCTATGCGATGTCCATCATCTCGGCGCTCGATCTGGTGGGCATCAACGTGCACATGCTCACGGTGTTCAGCGGCGCGGCGGGCCTGGGCATCGGCTTCGGCCTGCAGAAGGTGGTCTCCAACCTGGTGAGCGGGGTGATCCTGCTGCTGGACAACTCCATCAAGCCCGGAGACGTGATCGAGGTGGGCGGCGTCTACGGCTGGGTGGATTCCATGAACGCGCGCTACGCCTCCATGGTCACGCGCGACGGCAAGGCGTTCCTGATCCCCAACGACGAGCTCGTCGCCAACAAGGTGGTCAACTGGTCCTACACGGGGTCCAGCGTGCGGGTGCGCATTCCCGTGGGGGTGGCCTACGCCACGGACCTCAAGCTGGCCTCGGAGCTGATGCTCAAGGCCTGCGAAGGCCAGGAGCGCGTGCTCACCAACCCCAAGCCCATGGTGCTCCTGCGGGAGTTCGGGGACAACGCCGTGCTTCTGGAGCTGCGCATGTGGGTGGACCACCCGGAACGCGGCCTGGCCAAGGTGTCCAGCGCGGTGCAGATGGGCATCTGGGAGGCGTTCAAGGCGCGCGGCGTGGAGTTCCCCTTCCCCCAGCGCGACCTGCACGTGCACTCTCCCCTGCGCGTGGTGGTGGACCGCCCCCTGCCGGGGGAAGACCCGGACTGAGCGTCGGAGCGGACCTCGCGACGGACGCCGCAGCACGGACAAGCGGGGCGAACGGGCGCGGAGGGCGCACCCCGTCGTTCGGCGTCGCAGGACGCCAGGGCGTTTTGCGGACGGGCGCGCGGTCAGGGCAGGAAGGGGGCGCGGCCCCGCGCGGCGAGAACCTCCCGCGCCAGGGTAGACCACACGGCGTCCGGCTCCCAGACCTCCAGCACGTCCACGCGGGCCTTTTCGGGGGAATAGCCTTCGCGCAGCACGCGGTAGAGCGCGCAAAACAGCGAGGCGCGCCAGTTCTTGGCGCAGTGCACCAGGACGTGCCCCGCGCGCCGGGGGGCGAGCCAGGCCTCGAAGGCCTGGAAGTCGGCGGACTCCGGCGCGTCCCAGTTGACGGGAATCCAGGCGAAATCCAGCCCCTCGGCGCGGCAGAGGTCCTCCTCGCCGGGCAGGTGCCCGGAGGAGGCCTCGGTGGCCAGGTTCACCACGGCCCGGAAGCCGCGCGCCGCCAGCAGGGGGAAGTGCCCGGACAGCGGCTGGCCCGCGCAGGCCAGCCGGTTGTCCAGGCGCACGAAGTTCAGGATGTCCGGGTCGGTCACGGGCCTGTCCTTTCCCCGGGGCGTCCTTTGGGGCGGTGGGGAGCGGGGTGCTGCATGCGCGGTCCCTTCACGGGGCGTCTTCCCGGGCGGGCGGGGGGCTCACTTGCCCAGGGCGGCCAGCTTGTCCAGGTCCAGCCTGTTGGCGGCGTCCAGCACCAGGGCGGCGTCGGCGGAGCCCGTCATGTGCAGCGACACCGCGAAGCGCGGGGCCACCATGAGCACGAGGTCCACCTCCTTGTCCTTGGTCCGGGTGAAGAGCGAGCCCCTGTAGCCTTTCACGCCGGCGGGCTTCACGCTCTCCTCGGTGGTTTCCATCTCCACCTGGCTCACGGCGGCGAAGGCGGCGGCCATGGCCGGGCCGCCGTCGTACACGGCGATCTCCAGGCGCATGTCGCCCTTGGAGAACTCCACCGAAGCCTCGCTGGCCTCCAGGGGCTGCTTCACCGTGGAGCCCGTCGGCGTTCCGGCCGTCCAGCCCGGCAGGGTCACGGACACGATGGGGAGGAGCGACTTGAAGTGGACGGGTTCGGCCAGGGCCGCCCCGGCCAGGAAGAGGCAGAGGGCGAGGGCGGCGGGGATGGATTTGCGCATGAGGCCTCCGGTTGGGGTTCGTGCGGACCATCCCAGAAAGCGGCGGCGAATTCAACCGCGCCCTTGCCCCGCAACGGGATTCGCTCTACGAGACCGGCATGCACGGACAGTCCATAACACTTCTCGTAGCGGACATCGGGGGCACCAACGCCCGCTTCGCCTTGTTCGACGCCTCCGGGGATGCCCTGACGCTCGCGGCCCAGGCGACGCTCCCCACGCAGGGGCAGGAGGGCTTCGCGTCCCTGGCGGGCCAGGGCCTGGAGGCCCTGGGCGCGCGCGAGGTCTCGGCGGCCGTGCTGGCTGCGGCCGGTCCCGTGGTGGGGGGGCGCTTCTGCCGCGCGCCCAACATCCCCTATCTGCTGGACCTGGACGCCCTGCCGGAGGGGCTACTGCCCGCTCGAACGCTCATGGTCAACGATTTCGCGGCCCAGGCCCACGGCTGCCGCCTCCTGGGCGAGGAGCGCTCCCTGGAGATCCTGCCCGGCCGCATGGACCGGAGCCTGACCCAGGCGGTGCTCGGTCCCGGAACGGGGCTGGGCAAGGCGGCGCTGGTCCCGGACGGACTGGGGGGCTATGTGGTGTGCGCCTCCGAGGGGGGACACGCCCTGTTTCCCTGCGACTCGGACGAGGAGTGGCGCTTCCGGGCCTTCGCCCTGGAGCGCCTGGGCGAGCCGCACCTGCGCCGCGAGGCCGTGGTGTCGGGGCCGGGCCTGGCGCTGCTCCACCATTTTTTGACCGGGGAGGAGCTTCCCGTGCAGGAGGCGGCCGCCCGGATGACCCCGGAGAGCCAGGTGACGCAGTGGTTCGCGCGCTTCCTTGGCCGCGCCTGCCGCGACTACGTGCTGGAGACGGCGGCGCGCGGCGGGCTTTTCGTGTCGGGCGGCGTGGCGGCGCGCAATCCGCTTCTGCTGGAACACCCGGCCTTCCGAGAGGAGTTTCTGACGAGCCCCACCATGGCGGAGCTGCTGGCCGGAGTGGCGGTGCGCCTGGTCACGGACCAGTCCGTGGGCCTGTGGGGCGCGGCGGCCCTTGCGCGGGGGCTCGCGGCCGCCTGATCCCCTCCTAGCCCCTCGCCTCCAGGTAGCGCCCCAGCCGGGCCAGCCCTTCCTCGATGTTCTCCACCGAGTTGGCGTAGGAGAAGCGCAGGTAGCCCTCGGCCCCGGGGCCGAAGTCCACGCCCGGGGTCACGCCCACCAGGGCCTTTTCCAGGATGTCCCGGGCCAGGCGCAGGCTGTCGGGGTCGATGTGCCGGGCGTCCACCAGCACGTAGAACGCGCCCTTGGGCTCCACCCGGGCCTTGAGCCCGAGCCGCGCCAGTCCGTCGATGAGCACCCGCCTGCGCCGCCCGTACTCCTCCACCATGCGGGCCACGTCGGCCCCGCACTCGTTCAACGCCGCAATGCCCGCCCACTGCGCCACGCTGCCCGCGCTGATGAAGAAGTTCTGCTGCAGGCGCTGCATGGCCGGGATGTAGCGCCGGGGCGCGATCACCCAGCCCAGCCGCCAGCCCGTCATGGCCCAGAGCTTGGAGAAGCCGTTGAGGACGAAACAGTCGTCCGTGAACTCCAGGGCCGAGCGGGCCTTCTCACCGTCGTAGGTGAGGCCGTGGTAGATCTCGTCGGAGACCGCCATGGCCCCCATGCGGCACATGGCCTCCAGGTGTCCTGCGGGGATGAGGGTCCCGGTGGGGTTGGAGGGGGAGTTGAGCACCACGGCGCGGGCCGGGGCCTGGGCCAGGGCCTGCTCCAGCGCGTCCGGGGTGAACTGGAAGCCGTCCTCGGGGCGGGTGGGCACGCGCCTGGGCCTGCCCCCGGCGTAGGTGATGAAGTTGGGGTAGCAGGCGTAGTGCGGGTCCGTGAGCAGGACCTCCTCGCCCCGGTGGATGAGCGCCGAGAACGTGAGGAGCATGGCCGGGGACGTGCCCGAGGTGACCACGATGCGCTCGGGGCTCACGTCCACGCCGTGGGCGCGCCGGTAGTGCCCGGCGATGGCCTCGCGCAGGGCGGGCAGGCCCAGGGAGTGGGTGTAGTGGGTCTGGCCGTCGCGGATGGCCTTTACGGCGGCCTCCTTGACCGGCTCGGGGGTGTCGAAGTCGGGCTCCCCGATCTGGAGGTGGACCACGTGCCTGCCCTGGCGCTCCAGGGCGCAGGCGCGCTCCAGGATGTCCATGACGATGAAGGAGGATATCTGGTCGCAGGCTGGATTGGGCATGGGGTGCTCCTTGGGAATCGGGCACATACGCAAGGAGGCGGAAAGGGGTCAAGCGGGTCTGCCTGGAAAAGACTTGCGCTGGTTTCCCGTGGCGTATATCGGCTGTGTGTGATGTGTGTCGATATGTCTGGTTTTATCAAGAACAATTTGCAGATAGTGGTGTGATGTAATCGGTCAATCGTTCGCAGTCAGGAGGGAGTATGGCGAAATTCCGACGGAATTACGGCGTGCGCCTGGTCTGTTGCGCGCTGGTCCTGTCGGCGTGCGCGTGGGGCTGCGCCCGCAAGAACCACGGCGCGGTGACCTATGTGGAGGACAAGGCCTGGAGCGCCCGGACGCCCGCCCTGAGCCCCGGGCGCAACGCAACGCTGCTGGCTGCCGGGACGACGACGGAGCAGGAGGCCGGCGCTTTCGTGATCCCGGACAGGGACACGGTGGCCATCTTCCTGCGCAAGGCCTTCGTCTACGGATTTCCCGAGCTGAGCCTGAACAAGCGCTCCAAGCGCGGGGAGATCGCGGTGGTGGCCCGCGTCCTCGAACTCGGCCCCGGCGGCGACGCGGACTACACCGAGACCGCGCCCGAGTCCGGCCGTCTGGTCTACTACAGCGACGACGTGGCCCAGGGCCAGGTGCTCAACCTCAAGAACGTGCCCGTGCGCATGCCCAGGCTCTACACGGGACACCCCCTGCTGCTCCAGGCCTACGTCTTCGAGCTCGACGGCACGCCCCCCTGGCTCAAGCCCCTGCTGCACGGCGCGACCACCCTCGGGGCCACCGCCGCGCCGGAGGCCGCCGTGGCCCTCAAGCTTCTGGACACCCTGGGGGCCGCGCTCATCAAGGACCGTCACGACGACGTGATCTTCAGCTTCACCATGGCCTTCATGCCCGTGGGCGTGGACGCCCGGCACGGCATGCCCGTGCTCAAGGCCGGGCGTTTCGCCCTGGTGCGCGACGAGCACCGCGACCCGCGAAGCATGCTCGACCGCAACCTGGGCTTCGACGCCTACGGCGAGCTCTACCGCTGCACTCCCGGCTCCGGCGAATCCTGTGACTCGGCCACGATTCCAAAAAACACCAATTATTTTCACGACGACACCTACCTGGTGTTCGACGTGGTGAAGGGCCTCAAGGCCGCCCCGGACTCCTTCCAGGAGACCACTTTCGGCCAATACCTCGACAAGCTGCGCAAAACCTACGTCCAGCGTTCCGCCTACTTCACCAGCCTGATCGACTCCATGACCGGCCAGATCGATTCCGCGCGGCGCGTGGAACGGGCCAGGAACGAGATCAACTCCCTCACCGTCACGCCGCTGGATCAGGTCGCCGCCCGCACGGCCTGGACGGACGACCTCCTGGGCATCCTCTCCGGGCTGGCGGGCGAAGAGATCGCATGCAAGAAGGCCGCGGCGGAGGCAGCCAAAGCGGATCCCGCCAAGGCCGCCGCCAACCCCGCCCCCTGTCTGGCCACGATTCCAAAAAACACCAATTATTTTCACGACGACACCTACCTGGTGTTCGACGTGGTGAAGGGCCTCAAGGCCGCCCCGGACTCCTTCCAGGAGACCACTTTCGGCCAATACCTCGACAAGCTGCGCAAAACCTACGTCCAGCGTTCCGCCTACTTCACCAGCCTGATCGACTCCATGACCGGCCAGATCGATTCCGCGCGGCGCGTGGAACGGGCCAGGAACGAGATCAACTCCCTCACCGTCACGCCGCTGGATCAGGTCGCCGCCCGCACGGCCTGGACGGACGACCTCCTGGGCATCCTCTCCGGGCTGGCGGGCGAAGAGATCGCATGCAAGAAGGCCGCGGCGGAGGCAGCCAAAGCGGATCCCGCCAAGGCCGCCGCCAACCCCGCCCCCTGTCTGGCCACGGATGCCCTCGTGGAGCTGGCCCAGGCCTTGAACCGCCACCTCGCGGCCATGGGGAAAACGCTCCGGGTGACGCCAGCGGGTTTCTCGGACGAGGCGCAGATGGCGACGCTGCGCAGCCAGCTCATCCCCACGGACCGGAAGACGCCATGACGGCATGCTCCGCCCCCGGCCCAAGGCCGGGGGCGGAGCATGAACCGGCCGCTCCGGCGGCACTCTGCGAATGATGGGACGCGCCCGGCCCGCAAGGCCCGGGCGAACGCCGTGAACCGGCCGCCTTGCGCGGATACGGGCGGGAGGCCAAACCTCGGAGGTCGATTCCATGGGCAACGGCGGCGCGGCAAACGCGGCAGGCGCAGGCGTCTTCGAACTGGGGCTTTGCATGGCGGGGGCCATCTCCGCCGGGGCGTACACGGCGGGCGTGGTGGACTTCCTGCTGGAGGCGCTCAACGAGTGGCATGAGGTCAAGCAGGCCTATGTGACCAACCCCGACGAACCGGACCCGGAGAAGTGGATCTGGCGTCCCGAGGCCCCGGAACACGTACTCATGCACTCGGTGCGCCTCAAGGCGCTCACGGGGGCCTCGGCGGGCGGGCTCACGGCCGCCGTGGTGGCGGCCTCCCTCATGGACCAGTTCGCCCCCGTGCGCCGCGCATCCCCCGGCGACCCGACCCCCACCGGCAACATGCTCTACGACTGCTGGGTGCTCGGACCCGACATCCTCTACTTCCTCGACACCAAGGACCTCTCCGGAGGCCTCGTGCGCTCCGCCCTGGACTGCACGTGGCTCACGGGGTTCATCCGCGACAACCTCACGCCCCGGAAAGGCTCGCGGCGCAGGCCCTACCTGGCCGATCCCCTGCACCTGTTCCTGGCGGTATCCAACATGCGCGGCGTGCCCTACACGGTGAAGTTCGCCGGAGGCCGGGTCGAGGGGCACGAGATGATGCTCCACGCCGACTACCTCCAGTTCGTCCTGGGCGAGAGCCTCCCCGACCCGGACTCCGCGCTGGGCGAGAACTGGCTGCGTCTGGACCCCGGGGAACCCCGCGACTGGACATGGGACGCCTTCCGCACCGCCGCCCAGGCCACCAGCGCCATCCCCCTGGTGCTGCGCTACCAGACCTACGCCCGTGAATACGCGGACTACGAGGTCCGCAAGTGGGACATGGTCACCAGCCAGCGCTACGATCCTGCGGGCAAGGTGAAGTTCTTCGAAAAGAAGGAGGACCAGCTCATCCCCCACTGGGACCGGCTGGGGTGGAACACGGCCCCCGGCTACAAGTACAAGACCCTCCTCGTGGACGGCGGGCTCATGAACAACGAGCCCTTCGAGCTGGCGCGGCGCTGCGTGGCCGGGCCGGACAAGTTCAATCCCCGCGATCCCCGGGAGGTCCGGCGCGCCGTGCTGATGGTGGACCCCTTCCCCGTGGTGGGCGGCGACGCCAACGCCGACATCGATTCCTACGACAACAAGGAGATCCACTGGCTGGCGGGCAAGGTGATCACGGCGGCCAAGATGCAGGCCCGCTTCAAGCCCGAGGAGCTGCAGCTGGCCATGGACGGCGACGTCTACAGCCGCTTCCTTGTGGCCCCTTCGCGCGAAGGCCCCCACGCCGACGAGGCCCCCATCGCCTGCGGCAGCCTGGGCGGTTTCGGGGGCTTCCTGTCGCTCAAGTTCCGTCAGCACGACTTCCTGCTGGGCAGGCGCAACTGCCAGCGCTTCCTGGAACAGCACTTCTGCATCCCCTTCGCGGAGGCCCAGGCCAATCCACTCTTCGCCGCAAACAAGCAACATTTGAAGAATTTCGTGGAGCAGCGCGAGTTGGAGAGCGGAAGGAAAGAACCGGTGATCCCCATCCTGCCGGTGCTCGGCCGCGCCCATGAGCGGGCCGAGATGGACGGCTTCGCCTGGGAGACCCTGGCCTACGAGCGCGACAAGATGCCCGAACTGCTGGGCAAGGCGCGCACACGCCTCAAGGCCCTGGCCGAGTTGTACGTCTCCAGGGCGCCCTTCCCGGGCATCGCGCGCTGGGCCGTGAAGTGGCTGTTGGAGAAGAAGGTGTACGACAAGGTGGTCGCCTACGGCGAAGAGGTCCTGAAGAAAAAGCTGGGGGACTGCGGCTTGTAGGTTCGGCCCGGCGGCGCTATCCTGTCCGCCCCAAGGAGGGACGGACATGCACGAGGAATCGCTGGGCACGGTGATCCGCGACTACCTGACGGGCGAGGAACTGGAGGAGACCTCCTACGAGGAGTTCCGCCAGGCCCTCGCCCGTCTGCTGGTGGAGGAGCGGGGCTATCCCCGGGAGCGGCTGGCGGCCAAGATCGGGGTCTGCTTCCCCGTGGACGGGCAGGACTACACCCGCATGGTGGACCTCCTGGCCCGGGGGGCCGGGGGCGAGCCCTTGCTCCTGGTGATCTTCTGCTCGGGAGAGCCCGGCTCCTACCTGCGCGAGGCCCTGGCCGCAGCGCGCCTGCACGCGCCGCCCGCGCCCCTGGCCCTGGTCACGGACACCCGGAGCGCCGTGCTGGCCGCCGCGGCCTCGGGCGAGGTGCTGGGCTCGGGCATGGCCGCCGTGCCCCGCTACGACGACCTGGAGGCCCTGGCCCTTGCGCACCCCGTCCCGGCCGTGGCCGAGGACCGCCTGGAGCGCGAGCGGCGCATCCTCTACGCCTATTCCGAGATGCTCTCGGGCGGCTGCTGCCAGGGGGCCTGCCGCCCCAAGGCGCGTCCCTCCGGCAGAGGCTGATCCGGGCGCGACAGCCGATCCAGGCGGCGCGACGAAAAAAAGGCCGGACGCCCACGGGCATCCGGCCTTGGCTGTCGGCGCGGGCAGCGTTCTACACGGCGTCGGGGCCGGTCTCGCCGGTGCGGATGCGCACCACTTCCGCCACGGGCATCACGAAGATCTTGCCGTCGCCCACCTGTCCGGTCTGGGCGGCCTTGCGGGCGGCCTCCACCACCTTGGCGGCCATGGCGTCGTCCACCACGGTTTCGATCTTGACCTTGGGCACGAAGTCCACCTGGTATTCCGCGCCCCGGTAGATTTCCTTGTGGCCGCGCTGGCGTCCGAAGCCCTTGACCTCGGAGGCGGTCATGCCCGTGACGCCGATCTCGGTGAGGGCCTGCTTCACGTCTTCGAGCTTGTGGGGGCGGGTGATGATCTCTATGCGCTTCATGCCCGTGTACCTCGCTTATTCGTTGTAGGCGGCTTCGTTGTGCTCGGCCACGTCCATGCCCAGGCCCTCGGCGTCGGGCTGCATGCGCAGGCCCAGGAAGGCGTCCACGGCCTTGAGCAGGACGAAGCTCACCACGAAGGCATAGCCTCCCACGACCAGGATGCCAAGGCCCTGCACGCCAAGTTGCGCCGCATTGCCGAAAAAGAGACCGTCGGCCCCGGCGGGGTTCACGGCCTTGCTGGCGAACAGCCCGGCCATGAGCGTGCCGATCAGGCCGCCCAGGCCGTGGATGCCCACCACGTCCAGGGAGTCGTCGAAGCGCAGCCGGGCCTTGAGCACCACGGCGAAGTAGCAGCACAGCCCGGCGACGAGGCCGATGAGCACCGCGTGGTTGGGCCCCACGAACCCGGCCGCCGGGGTGATGGTGGCCAGGCCCGCCACCGCGCCCGAGGCCGCGCCCAGTGTGGTGGGCTTGCCCTGGTAGAGCCACTCCACGGCCACCCACATGGCCATGCCCGCCATGCCGCCCAGGTGCGTGGAGACGAAGGCCGTGCCCGCCAGGGCGTCGGCCGCCAGGGCCGAGCCGCCGTTGAAGCCGAACCAGCCGAACCAGAGCAGGCCCGTGCCCAGGAGGGTCATGGGAAGGTTGTGGGGGAAGAACTGCCTGCGCCCGTGGTCCTGGCGCGCGCCGATCACCATCACGGAGGCCAGGGCCGCCGCGCCGCAGGTGAGGTGCACCACCAGGCCGCCCGCGAAGTCCAGCACGCCCATTTCCTTCAGGAAGCCGCCCTGGCCCCACACCCAGTGGCACACCGGGTTGTACACCAGCACGGCCCAGGCCACGCTGAAAACGGCGAAAGGCGCGAAGCGCACCCGCTCCGCGAAGGCCCCGGTGATGAGCGCCGGGGTGATCACCGCGAACATGCACTGGTAGATCATGAACACCGAGTGGGGGATGGTGGGGGCGTACTCGGAGGGGGCCGCGCCCACGCCCGCAAGGCCTGCCCAGGCGAGGCTTCCGGTCACGCCCGCCACGTCGGGGCCGAAGCTCATGGAATAGCCCAGGTAGACCCACTCGATGGAGATGAGCGAGATCATCATGAAGCTCTGCATGATGGTGCCCAGCACGTTCTTGCGCCGGACCATGCCGCCGTAGAACAGGGCCAGGCCCGGCGTCATGAGGAGCACCAGGGCCGCGCTGACGAGGATGAACGCGGTGTCGCCCGCCTGGATCATGGAAACGCCTCCCGAGTCTGTCGGCAGGGCCGGAAGGGCCGCACGCGCGCCGGAAAACGCGCCCGATGCGCGGTCTCCGCCCTTCTTTTCCGCCTGGACGCCCGGAAGGTGCGCTCCAGAGGGGCCATGGTCCGTGGATTGCCGTGGAATCAGCGGCTTGCAGGATGACAAATTTGTTGCCGCAGAAAACCGCCGGAGCGTTCTTAACAATATTGTATGTAGCTCGCAAGGGGTCGCCTGGATGTTCTTTTCAAAAATGAACATTTGTGACGAAAATAAAGGGTTTCCGGTGCGCAAAATGTCGAACGGGGTGGCTGCCGGGCGTGCGGGGCGGGATGGTGATTCCCGACCGGAACGAGACGGTAGGCCGATTCTCCGGATTTTGGGAATTCGCGCGCGACAGGCGGCGCAGCCGCAAGTGACTTGTCAGCCAGGGTTGATGCCCTTCGCGGGGAGGCTCGACGGACCGATCGGAAGACGATCCGCCGAGCCTCCCCGCGAAAGGCATCAACCCTGGCAACGTAGTCGTACCCGGTGAAGCCCGCGAAGCAAAAAGGGATTCCATAAGGGCGTAGCCCTTTTGCCGCCGGAGACATATCCCCGTTTGCCCAACCGTTCCTCCCTGCCGTCTCTCCCGCCGTCGCGAAGCGGAGAGGGAGTGCGGAGGGCGTAGCCCTTTGGCCGTAGGCTTCTTCCCCGCCCGCCCCACCTCCCGCCGCCATGAAGCACACGCCGTATCCAGCATACGAAACGCCCGCCGACTGTCCTTGATGGGGACCGGCGGCGGGCGCGAAAAGCAACGGGCAGGCGTCGTCACCTGCCCGGGATTCGGGGCGGGCTAATGGAAGCGCTCGCCCCGCACGACATCGGGCGCGGGACGCAACTCTTCCGGGTCATGGTTGAGCACGGCGAGCATCTCATGGATCTTCTCCTCGTCCACCTGCTCGCACATGGAGAGGAACCGGTTGAGGTCGATGTCGGCGTAGACGAGGAACTCGTCCGCGCCCTCCTTGCGCAGCACGCCCACGCGGCGCGTCTCCTCGTCGTAGGCGTAGCGGTCGCCGAGGATCTCCACGGCGTAGCCCTTGAGCATGGCGCGCAGCACCGTCAGGGCGTTGAATGTCTGGTTTGCGAACATGTCTGGTTCCTTGGAAAGGCGACCTGAAAGGTCTCGTATGTTTCTCATGAGGTAGGTCCGGCCGGGCGCGCGTCAAGACTCAGGTCCAGCTCGCCGGGGCGGTCGTGTGCAGGCAGGGCAGGCCGGTCCGGGCAGGGCCGGGCACGGCCGGGTGCAGCCGGGTGTGATCGGGTGTGACCGGGTGTGACCGGGCACGGCCGGGTGTACCCGGGTTTCGGAACCCTTCGAGACGCGATGCGATTGCCCCTTGCCTTCCCCCCCGCGTTGACGCAGGGAGGATCGATCGGCCCTGTCCACGCCCGCCGGGATGGAGCGGGACAGAGGGGCCGGACGAGGAGAACGTCAACGTGGGACCACGCGGTCCCTCAAGGAGTGCGGCATGAAAAGACGCGGCTTCATCGCGGCGGCGGGAGCCCTGGCCCTGGGCCTGGGGACGGCTCCGGCCCTGGCCCAGCAGGGGGGCGCGGCCCTGCCCGCCCCGGCCCTGCCCGGCGGCAAGACCCTGGAGGCGGCTCTGCGCGCCCGTCAGAGCGTGCGCGAATACGCGGACAAGGACATCGCCCCGGACATCCTGGCCGGGATTCTCTGGGCCGCCTGCGGCGTGAACCGCCCGGACTCGGGCAGGCGCACCGCGCCCAGCGCCCACAACCGCCAGGAGGTTTCGGTGTGGGCGGCCAAGGCCGACGGCCTCTTCCTGTACGACCCCAAGGCCAACGCGTTGGTCCGCAAGGCTGGTGAAGACCTGCGCGCTCTCACGGGGACCCAGTCCTTCGCGGCCAAGGCCCCCCTGAACCTTGTCTACGTGGCCGACGTGGAGAAGGCGGCGGGCAAAACGGACGAGGAGAAACTGAACTTCGCCTGGGCCGACACCGGGTTCGTGAGCCAGAACGTCTACCTCTACTGCGCGGCCATGGGCCTGGGCACGGTGGTGCGCGCGAGCATCGACGCGCCCGCGCTCTCCAAGGCCATGGGCCTGGGCGCGTCACAGCGGGTGATCATGGCCCAGAGCGTGGGCTGGCCCAAGGGGTAGTCGGGCACGGCAAGGCGGCCGGGACGACGCCTCGCGCCCGGTCCGGCCGTCGCGGCCGTGGACGGGCAGGGTCCGACGCCTCGCCCCCGGTCCGGCCGTCGCGTCCCGTCCGGGCCGCCGCTGGCGGCCGTGTGCGGGCAGGTCCAGGTGTGACGGCCTTCCGCCAGGGCGAGGGTGGGGCGGTAAGGGCGGCCCTTCGGCCGCGCGGGGTCACTCCTCGTCAGTGGCGATGCAGTCGTTGGGGCAGTAGGCGATGGCCTGGCGGACCTGGTCCTCCGGGCCTTCGTCGGCCTTGAGGATGGGGCGATCCACGCTCTGGTCCATGTCGAAGAGGTCCGGCGCGACCTCGGCGCAGGCCCCGCAACCGTGGCAGGGCACGAGGTCGAGGTAGACGGGGATGAGGGGCTTGTCGGTCATGGGGGCTCGCTTTGCGGTTGCCCGCCCATCGGGCGGGGGCTATGACGGGCTGACCGGCGAGGAGTAAGACCCGCCGCAACCCCTGTCAACGCGCGGCCATCCATGATCTGCAACAAATGCGGCCGGGAAAACCCCGACGAGGCCCTCGCCTGCGAGGCGTGCGGGCACAAGCTCCAGTCCGGCCGCGCCCCCGGCGGGCCGGGCGCGCGTGGCCTGGAGCCGCTTCCCCTGCTCACCGGGCGAGACCCCCTGGACGCGCGGCGCGCCGCCCGCCTGCGCGAGGCCTGGGCCGTGGCCCTGGCCGTCACTTTTGGCTGGCTGGGCTTCTCCCTGGCGGAGACGGTCTGGCCGGTCTTGGCCCTGGGCGCGCTGGCCGCCGCCTGGGCCCTGCTGCGCGGCATCACCTGGAGGGATTGAACCAGAGCAACCTCGCCCGCCCAGACACCGAGGCAATTCCCATCCAGCTCCAGCCGGCGGTACTGTTTGCGGCGAGGTGACGAAGCCTGTTGCCGAAATTCTTACGAAGTCTTACATGGTGTGCATGGCGCGCATTGAATGGACAAGCAAGGCACTCAGGCAGTTGAAGTCCATTGACGTTCGAGACAGGGCATCAATCCACGCTGCAGTAGGCGAGCTAGCTCACTGGCCCAATTGTCGAGGCGTGAAAGCTCTGACAGCGCGTGCCGGATATCGTCTGCGTGTGGGCCGTTACCGGGTTTTGTTTCTCGTGATTGATGAGACTCCCCGTGTGATCAAGGTCCAGGAGGTCATGAAGCGCAATGAACGTACCTATTAATCACCAGATCATTTCCGGGGCGGACGGGGTTCCTCTTTTCGCGGTCATCCCCTGGAACGAATACAAGGAGGCTTTCGGAGGCAGGCCCGACGAGGCAGTCCTGATCCCTCACGAGGTGGTGGGGCTGCACGCAGTGCAGGGCCTTAGTCTGGTCCGCGCTTGGCGGGAATACCTGGGCCTGACCCAGGAGGAGGTGGCCCGCCGCATGGATGTCTCCCGCCCCGCCTATGCCCAGATGGAAGCTCCCGGCGTGCGGCCCCGCGTGACCACTCTCAGGAAAATCGCCAAGGCGCTGGGCGTGGAGTGGGAGCAGCTGCGCGAAGAGTAGGCATCATTTACGTTAGCGTTTGAACAAACACTTGGCGACTACTTCATGTACTGTGTTTTGGAAGTGAGTGGTCGGCCAGGAGTTGTTGACAACCAAGCTTCTGCATACGGGAATCAACCTGGTTGTCTTGTCCACGATGGGGACACGCAGAGAGATGATGCAACCAAGAGTTCTTTCGTCTCTTGGTTCCCGCCAGTACTTTTTGTTCTTGTCGATAAAGTTTATGCAGTACTCCTCGACCATTTCGAGGGGGTTCTGTCGGCTTGAATATTCAAGAAATCCAAGTCTCGGATTGACTTCGGTGTCGATTGATATCGCTGCGTACCCGTACGCATTTGTATCTTCTTCAACGTATCTTTTTTGCAGTTGACTGAGCGCCTGTTTTATTGTGCTCCGTGTGTTTTTTCGCTTCTGATCCTTTTGCATTCGATGAAGATGGGCTTATTGTTGATTCTAGATTTGACATCTGCAACCGTATCGAAAGAAACAAAATTGCCTGCTTGAGCGATTTTGCTCGCGATGTATAGCTCAAAGGCTGTTTCGCGGCTTGATTTCTTTCCAGACTCCTTGGTCAGCAGCTCTTGGCCAGTAGCAAGCTGCTTAAGTTTTATCTTGATATCGTCTGTGTCGAATGAGTTGAGGCGAGATGTATTTCCGTTAAGTCGTCTAGCTCGACCACCATGTTGAAGTGGTATGTTGGGTCGTTAAGCTTGAAGTCTTCATATTTGTTTTTCTTCCATCTGGTTAGCAGTTCGGCCATATCGCGTCTGTATTTTTCAAGTCTTGTGTTGGCTGTCTGTACGCCGAGAGAGTTGATCCATTCCAGGGCGCGCTCCATGTCAAGGAGTACTTGTTCATAGCTTCGCGTATTAATGCCGGAAGACATCAGTGTGTCCAGTGGCATGTTGCAGTCGTCGTGTTGACGGATGTTGATGATCAAGGCGTTGGTACGAGTGTTTAGGTCATAAGAGACCCAGCAGCTCCTCCGGCCTGTCGATGAAGAGCCTCCCGCCCTCGGCCTCCAGGGTGCGCCGTTCCCTGAACCCCCAGGTGGCCCCCACGGGGGTCATGCCCGCGTTCAGGGCGCAGCGCACGTCCATGGGCGAATCGCCCAGGAAGAGGCAGTCCGCCGGTTCGACTCCCAGGATGGCGGCCGCGTGGAGCGCCCCGGCCGGGTCGGGCTTGCGCGGGAAGCGCTCCGTCTCGCCCAGCACCGCGCCCCAGGTCCAGGCCCCGAAGTAGTCGCGCACGGTGATCTGGCAGAAGGGGTCGGGCTTGTTGGAGACCACGGCCATGGGCACGCCCCGGACGGTCAGGGCGTCCAGAAGCTCCGGGATGCCGGGATAGGGCCGGGTCTTGCCCGCCAGGCGCGATTCGTACTCCCCGCGCATGACGGACAGGGCGCGCGCGAGCTCCTCTTCGTCGGCCTCCGGGGGCAGGGCGCGGCGCACGAGCATGGCCACGCCGTCGCCCACGAACTGCTTGTAGCGCTCCACGGGGTGCGTGGGGCGGCCCAGGGCGGCCAGGGTGGCGTTGCCAGCGTCGGCCAGGTCCTCCAGGGTGTCCAGAAGGGTTCCGTCCAGGTCGAAGAGCACGGCGCGGGGCATGGGGCCTCTCTATTTGTGGTAGAGCTTGATCTGGTTGGTGAAGCGCGTGGTCTGGCCCGGGGTGGGCTGCCCGGCGGTGATCACCACGGAGTCTCCGGGGGCGAATTCGGGCGATTCGGCCACGAAGCGTTCGGCGCGCTTCATGTGGCTCTCGTCGGTCTTGTCCACCAGGCGCGGCTGCACGCCCCAGACGAAGTTCATGTGGTGGATCACGCGCGGGTCCAGGGTGAGGGCGTAGATGGGCAGCTCGGGGCGGCGCGAGGAGATCAGCCGGGCGGTGGTTCCCGCCAGGGAGTGGCTCACCAGGGCCTTGGACTCGGCGTTGTCGGCCAGGATGCAGGCGGAGTAGGCCAGATACTTGGCCGGGTTCTTCTCCTTCTTGGGGGCGTAGGGCCCCTGGATGCGCTCCAGGTAGTACTTCACGGCGTTGTCGGAGATTTCGCGCATGTAGGCCACGGCTTCAACGGGGAAGTCGCCCACGGCGGTCTCCTCGGAGAGCATCACGCAGTCGGCCCCGTCCAGGATGGCGTTGGCCACGTCGGTGGATTCCGCCCGGGTGGGGATGGGGTTCTTCACCATGGAGAGCAGCATCTGCGTGGCCACGATGGCGGGCTTCTGGGCGTGACGGCAGGCGCGGATGATGCGCTTCTGGATGATGGGCAGTTCGGAGATGGGGCACTCGGTGCCCAGGTCGCCCCGGGCCACCATCACCACGTCGGTGACGGCCAGGATCTCCTCCAGGTTGTCCACGGCGTTCTGTCGCTCCAGCTTGGCCACCACGGGAACCCAGGTGTCGTGACGCTTGATCTCGTCCTTGATGTGGCGGATGTCGCCCGCGTTCTGCACGAAGGAGATGGCCACGGCGTCCAGGCCGATGTCCAGGCCTTCGTGGAGGTCCTTGATGTCCTTCTCGGTGAGGGCGGGCAGGGCGTGGTGCTTGCCGGGGAAGGCGATGCCCTTGCGCGAGGAGAGCACCCCCGCGTTGTGGGCCACCATTTCGTAGAGCCGGTCCTGCTTGAGGGCGCGGGTCACGTCGAACTGGAGCATGCCGTCGGAGAGGTTCACGGGCATGCCGGGCTGGAGCCCAGCCAGGAGCCCGGGCACGTCCAGGGGCACGAAGGCGCGTTCGTCGTCGCCGGGGTCCTCCTCGGGCAGGCCCAGGAGCAGGGTCTCGCCCTTGCCCACCTGGCGGGGGGCGTCCTTGATCTCGCCGATGCGGGTCTTGGGGCCGCAGAGGTCGCCCAGGGCGGTGAGGGGCTTGCCCAGTTCGGATTCCACGTCGCGGATGATGCGCACGACGGGCTCGAAGTCCGCAGCCACGGAGTGGGAGAAGTTGAGCCGGAAAATGCGCGCCCCGGCCAGGGCCAGGGCCTTGATGCGCTCGCGGGAGAGGGAGGCCGGCCCCAGGGTGGCGATGATCTTGGTGGTCATGGCTGTGCTCCGGTAAGGGTTCTTGGGCCGCTATACCGGAAGCCTTGGCGCTTGTGTACCGAAAAGAGCGCGCGCCGTCTCAGACGGCTTCGCCTCAGCGCCGCCCGGAGTTCCTAGGGGAACTCCGCCCGGCGGTTCCGGGAGTGGCCACGCTCCAGGCGCAGGCCGGTCCGGCCAGGGACGGGTCCGGCTGGCGGGCCGCGCCGGGGCGCAGCCAGGGGGCCTCGGGCGGGGCGGTCCCCTCGTCCTCGATCAGCCGCGACCAGCCCTCGGGCAGGAGGTTCGCCTCGCCCGAATCGAGCACCAGCAAGGCCAGGTCCGCCTCGTGCGGGGTGCTGCCGGTGAACCAGTAGGCCGGAGCGCCCTCGCGCAGGGTCACGCGGACCTTGCGCACGCAGAAGCCCGGCACGGCCCTGCGCAGGGCCAGGCGCACCCGGACGGGCACGTCGCTTTGGCGCAGGCAGTGGGCGTCGGTGGCCAGCGACTGCCGGGCCGAGAGCGAGAGCATGAAGAAACCCAGGATCAGGCAGAGGTAGAGGGAAGGGTCCATGAGCGTCTCCGGAAACGTCTGGTCCGGTTGGTCCGGCCACGGGGAGAGGGTGCGCCTCGCCGGGGCACTTGTCAATGCAGAATTGTATTTTTATGTGTATACAATATGGACACGAACCCGGAATCCTTGTATCCTTGCGTCGCGAGAGAAGGAGGAAGAATCCATGAAACGCCCGGGGCAGACCAGCGAAGGCGTGGCCGCCGAGATCCGTCGTCGCATTCTCCAGTGGGACTACCCGCCCGAACACCCCCTGGGCGAGGAAGCCCTTGCCGCCGGGTTCGGCGTGAGCCGAAGCCCCGTGCGCGAGGCCCTGCGCATGCTGGAGGCCGACGGTTACGTGCGCCGCGTTCCCAACAAGGGCTACTTCGTGCGCCAGGTGCGCCCCTCCGAGGTGGCCGACCTCTACGAGGTGCGCCTGGCCCTGGAGATATTCGCCCTGGAGAAGCTGGCCCGCATGCCCGCGCTCCACGCCGAGGTGGAGCGCCTGGCCCGGGTCTGGGACGGTCCGCCCCCCCGGGACGATGACGCCCAGGCCATCGCCCGGCGCGACGAGGCCTTCCACGAATCCCTGGCGGCCCTGGCGGGCAACGAAAAGCTTCTGGAGGCCCTGCGCCGCGTGGGCGAGCGGCTCTTCGTGTTCCGGGTCATGGGCTTCGAACGGGCCATGGAGCAGGGCACCCTGGAAGCCAGTTACGCCATCCACCGCGACTTGGCGAGGGCCATCCTCTCGGGCGACGCGGCCGCCATCCGCGCCCAGCTGGAGCGCAACATCCGCCACGGCCGCGCCAACGTGGAGCAGGCCATGGGTCGCGCCCTCACGCGGGCTTACGCCGCGCGGGGGGCCGCCAATCCCTGAAACCCGGGGCGAGGGGGGATGCGGGCCGCTTCGGTTTGGTGTAAAGGTCCCGCAGCGAGGATTCCATGCTCAACAAGACCCGCCTGCTCACCCCCGGCCCCACGCCGCTTCCCGAGGAAGTGCGCCTGGCCATGGCCCGGGACATGCTCCACCACCGCAAACCCGCCTTCCTGCCCGTGATGGAAGACGTGCGCGCGGGCCTCAAATACCTTTTCCAGACCAGCCAGGAGGTCATTCCCCTCTCGTGCTCCGGCACCGGGGCCATGGCCGCTGCCGTCACCAACCTCTTCGCGCCGGGCGAGAAGCTCCTGTGCGTGGAGGGCGGCAAGTTCGGCGAGCGCTGGGGCGAAATCTGCGAGATGCACGGGCAGGTTCCCGTGCGCCTGCCCGTGGAATGGGGCCGGGCCGTGGACCCCGCCGAAGTGGCCCGCGCCCTGGACGCCGACCCGTCCATCCGGGGCGTGCTCGTGCAGGCCTCGGAGACCTCCACGGGCGTGCTGCACCCCATCCGGGAACTGGGCCGCGTCACGGCCGGGCGGGAGGCCCTGCTCGTGGCCGACGGCATCTCCGCCGTGGGCATCTCGCCCTGCCCCATGGACGACTGGGGCGTGGACTGCCTGCTCACGGGCTCCCAGAAAGGGCTCATGCTCCCGCCGGGCCTGGCCTTCATCGCCTGTTCGGAGAAGGGCTGGGCCAAGTGCGCCCGGGTGCGGCCCTCCAACTTCTATTTCCAACTCCAGGGCGAGCACGCCAAGATCAAGGCCAACCAGACCCTGTTCACCTCGCCCGTGGGACTGCTGGTCGGGCTGCGCGAGTCGCTGCGCCTCTTCCGGGAGTTCGGCCTGGAGCGCCTCCACGCCAAGCAATGGGCCCTGACCATGATGGCCCGCGCGGGGGCGAGCGCCATGGGGCTGGAGCTTCTGGCCCCCGAGAACTTCACCTGGGGGCTCACGTCCATCCGCATGCCCCTGGGGGTGAGCGCCTCCGAGGTGGCCAAACGCGCCTCGGCCGACCACGGCGTGGTGCTGGCCACGGGCCAGGGCCACATGAAGGACCGGGTGGTGCGCCTGGGCCACATGGGCCACGTGGATTTCGGGGACGTGCTGGCCGGACTGGCCGCCCTGCGCCAGGCCTTCACCGGAGCGGGCGGCTACATCGGCTGCCCCGACGCCCTGGAGCAGGCCATGGACGCCTACGGCGAGGCCCTGCGCCAGGGACCGCCCGCCAACTGAAACGAGGACAGACCATCATGAACCAGGACAAGACGTGCGATTCCTGCCCCGAGGGGCATGCCGACTACGCGGGCATGTGCCTGCCCCAGGTGGACTTCACCACCTTCATGATCTCCCTGGCCTCTGCGGCCATGGTGCACCTGGGCGAGATGCCCGAGCCCGAGTCCGGGCGCATGGCCCCGAGCCTGCCCCTGGCCAAACACTCCATCGACACGCTGGCCATGCTCGAGGAAAAGACGCGCGGCAACCTAAGCGACGCCGAGGCCCGGCAACTGGCCGACGTGCTGGGCCACCTGCGCATGCTCTACGTGCGACGAAACGCCTGATCCGCACCGGCTCCTGTCCTTGAACGCGGCCCGCCCGGCGGGCCGTCGCGCCGCACTGAACGGTCAACAGGCGTGGCGCGCTTCGGCGCGCGCCCGCAGCGAGGAGAATGCGATGTCTCGGATACCCGTGGGGCTCGTGGGCGTCACCGGCTACACCGGCATGGAACTGGCGCGGCTTCTGGCCTTCCACCCGCGCCTCGATCTCGTGCGCGCCACCTCGCGCACCGACAAGGGCAAGCCCCTCTCGGAGATCTACCCCTTCGTGCGCAACACGAAGCTCGACGGGCTCGTCCTCACCGAGCCCGATCCCCAGGACCTGGCCCGGGCCTGCGAGCTGGTCTTCCTGGCCGTGCCCCACGGCGCGGCCATGGACACGGCGGCGGAGCTACTGGACCAGGGTCTCAAGGTGGTGGACCTCTCGGCCGACTTCCGCCTGCGCGACCCAGGCGTCTACGCCCAATGGTACGGCCTGGAACACCGCCACCCCGGGCTCATCGGGGGGGCGGTCTACGGCCTGCCCGAGCGCTACGCCCCGGACATCGCCAAGGCCCGGCTCATCGCCAACCCCGGCTGCTACCCCACCTCGGTGATCCTGGGCCTGTGGCCCGCCCTGGAGGCGGGCATAGTGGAGCCCGCGGGCATCGTGTGCGACTCCAAGTCCGGCACGTCCGGGGCCGGGCGCAAGGCGGGCGTGGCCACGCTCTTCTGCGAAATCCACGACACCTTCCGGGCCTACGGCCTGGGCACGCACCGCCACACCCCCGAGATCGAACAGGAACTGGGCTTCCTGGCCGGGCAGGGGATGACCGTCTCCTTCAACCCGCACATCCTGCCCATCGACCGGGGCATCCACTCCACCATCTACACGCGGCTCAAGGGCGCCATCACCCAGGAGGGCGCGACGAAGCTCTACGCCGAACACTACGCCGGGCATCCCTGGGTGCGCGTGCTGCCCGCGGGCAAACTCCCCGAGACGCGCCACGTGCGCGGAACCATGTACTGCGACTTAGGCGTGGTGGTGGACCCCCGCACCGGCCGGCTCATCGTCTGTTCGGTGATCGACAACCTTTGCCGGGGCGCGTCCGGCCAGGCCCTGGCCTGCGCCAACCTCATGCTCGGCCTGGAAGTGGACGAGGGCCTGCGGCTGGCCCCCCTCATGCCCTGACGGAGTTGTTGACTTCGCGACCGATTCAGGCTCAAGAAGCGAACATGACAGACCAGCGCCTCGACCTTTCACGCATGGGCGGCGGCGACGAAGACATCCTGGAGAACGTCTTCGTCGCGCGCCAGCCCATTTTCGACCGGAGCATGAAGGTCTGGGGCTACGAGTTGCTCTACCGCCACGGCGCGGAGGCGGGGCAGGCCATGTTCGTGGACGGCGACCACGCCACCTCCAAGGTCATCGCCGACGGGGTGACGCTGGGGCGCACCGGGCTCGAACCCCACGAGAAGACCCTGGTGAACTTCCCCATGAACCTCATCCTGGAGGGCTTCGGCTTCGCGCTGCCCCCGGAGAGCTGCGTGGTCGAGATCCTGGAGACCGTGGAGCCCACGCCCGAGGTGCTGGAGGCCCTGCGCAAGCTCAAGCGCGCGGGCTACACCCTGGCCCTGGACGACTTCGTGGGCCAGCCCGGTCACGACCCGTTCCTGGAGCTGGCCGACATCATCAAGGTGGACGTGCTGGCCCTGCCCGAAGCCCAACTGCCCGGCCTGGCCGCGCGCCTGGGCGGGGGCAAGCGGATGCTCCTGGCCGAAAAGGTGGAGGACGCGCGCACCCACCAGAAGACTCTGGAACTGGGCTTCACCTATTTCCAGGGCTATTTCTTCCGGAAACCCGAGATCGTGCAGGGGCGCAAGCTCTCCAGTTCGGAAATGAGCAAGGTGAAGCTCCTCAAGGAGCTGGCCGACGAAGACTTCGATCCCGGCGTGGTCAGCAAGATCATCGAGGGCGACATCTCCCTCTCCTACCGCCTGCTGCGCTACATCAATTCGGCGGCCTTCGGGCGGCGCGAGAGCATCGAGTCCATCCGCCAGGCCATCATGATCCTCGGGCAGCGCAACCTGGCCAAGTGGCTCCAGGCCGTGCTCATGTCCGATCTCAACCCCACGGCCAAGGGCAAGGAGCTGGTGTTCCTCTCCGTGCGCCGCGCCAAGTTCCTGGAGCTGGTGGGGCGCATGCTCGCCGACCCGCCCGCGCGGCCCGACGCCCTCTTCGTCATGGGCCTGTTCTCCCTGCTGGACGCCCTGCTGGGGCAACCCATGGACGAACTGCTCAAGGACCTGCCCCTGCCTCCCGCCCTGGCCGACGCCCTGCGCGGCGGCGACAACCAGGCCAGGGAACTGCTCACCTTGGCCAAGGATCTGGAATCCGCCGACTGGCAGGCGGCCCGTCAGGTCCTGGACGGGCTGCACATGCCCGGACCCACCGCCTCGGCCCTGCACGCCGACGCCCTGCGCTTCGCGGGCGACCTCGTGCGGGACATCCGGCACGACCCGCCCTCTGCCCGCAAACGCTGAACCCGAAACCGGACCGCCCCAACCATGGCCCTGACCATCGTCTGCGCCCTCGCATTCCTTTGCCTGCACGCCGCCGTGCTGGCCGGCCCCCTGAAGCGGCGCATGCCCCGGCTGCGCGGGGCCATCCTCTCCATGCTCCTGGTGACCGACTCGCTCCTGGCAGGCGTGCTGGCCATGGAGGTCTATTTCCGCGCCGTGCACGACCAGTCCGACGGCTTCGCCCTCACCTGGGCGGGCAAGGCCTGGATGGCCAGGCACTGGAAGCCCGTCAACTCCCTGGGCTACCGCGACGCCGAAGTGATCCCCCCCGCGCCGGGGCAGCGTTCCGTGGCCTTCCTGGGCGACTCCTTCGTGGCCGGACACGGCGTGGAACGCCCCGAGGACCGCTTCACCGACGTGGCCGCGCGCGCCCTGGGGCCTGGCTGGAAGGTCTACAACCTGGCCAAGAACGGCTGGGACTCCGTGGACGAGGCCAAGGGCCTGCGCGCCTTCCCCGCGGCCCCAGAAGCCGTGGTGCTGGTCTACTACCTCAACGACATCTTCAACGCCGCCGCCAAGGCGGACTACCCCCTCACCTTCGCCGTGAACCTTCCGCGCGGCCTCACCAAGACCCTCACCGAGAACTCCGCGCTCTTCGATTTCGTCTACTGGCGCTTCGCGCGAGGAGGCAACCTCTCGGGCGGGGCCAGCACCTTCTGGGATTCCCTCAAGGGGGCCTACGCCGACCCAAAGGTCTGGGGAACGCACGCCGCCGAACTGGCCGATCTGGCCCAGGCCGTGCGCGAGCGCGGGGCAAAGCCGCTGGCCGTGGTTTTTCCCATGCTCCAGGCCGTGGACGAGAGCGCGCCCCTCACGGCCAAGGTGGCCGCACAGCTCACAATCCTGGGCTTCGAGACCGTGGACCTCGCCCCCGTGCTGCGCGGCAGGCCCGCCTCGGGTCTGGTGGTCAACGCCCTGGACGCCCACCCGAGCCTCGCCCTGCACCGCGAGGTGGGCGAGCTGCTGGCCGGGAAGCTCAGGGAGGGGGCGGCGGATCATGCCGGTCAGTGACGACCAGGGGAAGGCTGAGGACGGACAGGCCCTCATGCGGGAGGGCGCGCCCGGCGTGGCGGATGCGCCTGGCGCATCCGGCGCGGCCTGCGCGGGAGGCTCTTCCAGGGCGCATGGGGGCCGCGCCTTCGCGCCTCCTGTCCCCGGAGGCGGGGGCAGGCTCTTCCCCGTGCTCTGCGTGGTGCTCGCCCTGGCCTGCCTGCACGTCTTCTTCTACCGGCAGCTCAACCTCACCGGCGACGAGGTGCGCTACGCGGCCTACGGCCTGGGCCTGTTCCAGGGTGAAGGATTCCACGCCTCGGACGCCTCCTGGCAGGAGATGCTGCGCCGTGCGGACATGGGCGGCGGGGCGGGCGAGGAAAGCCCGGCCCGGCCCGGCCTGGCCCTGATCCATTCGGTGGTCTACCCGCTGCTGGGGGCCGTGCCCCTTTGGCTGGGAGGGCTGGACGGGGCGCGCTGGTTCTCCTTCCTGGTGGGCGCGGCGGGCCTCTTCGCCCTCCATGCGGCCCTGCGCACGCGCTTCGGGCCGGGGGCGAGCCTGGCGGGCCTGGCGGCCGTGGCCTTTTCGGCCCCTCTGGCCTTCTACATGCGCCTGTTCTTCTCGGAGATCCTGCTCTTCACCCTGAACGCGCTGCTGGTGCTGGCCCTGGCCGTCGGGGCGCACCGCGAGCGGCGCAACGCCTTGCCCCTGGTGGTGTTCTGCTGCCTGCTGCCCTTCGTGCACCTGAAACTGGCTCTGGTGGGCGTCGCCGGGTGCCTGACGGTGTTCGTCCAGTGCCTGCGCCGAGGCTGGGGCGTGCGGCTTCTTGCGTTGCTGGCGCTGACGGCGGCTGGGATGTGCGCCCTGTATTTCGTCTACAACCACCTGCTCTTCGGGCGCGCCGTGGGCGGGGCCAGCCCTGCCTTCGCCACGAGCCTCTGGATCGTGCCCAACCGCATCCTGGTGAACCTCCTGGACCACCACCACGGCCTGCTGCCCAACGCCCCGCACATGCTCCTGGCCCTGGCGGGCTTCGCCCTGGCGCTCGTGCGCGGCGAGCGGCCCTTCGGGCTGCTGGGCGCGTTCTTCGGGGCCTACTTCTTCACCATCCTCTGGGCCAACGGCGCGGAGGCCTATGCCTGCCGCCCGTGGGTGGCGGCCTGCCCTTTCCTGGCCTTCGGCTTCGCCTACTGGGCGCAGTCGGCGGGAGAGGCCAACCGCTTCTGGGCCTTGCCCCTGCTCGCGCTCTCCATGGCCCTCTTCTGCCTGGGGCTGCGCGCGCCCAACCTGTTCCTGGACGGGCGCATGCACTCCACGGCCCTGGATGCCCTGTTCCGGGACGTTCCCTGGTTCAATCTGGCCTACTTCCTGCCCTGGGACTTCCGCGACCTCTCCGAGACCCTGGACAACGCTCCCATGGTCTTCGCCGTGCCGGTGTTCGCGGTGGTCTGCTGCTTCGCGGCGGGTCAGATGCTCCTGGCGGGGCGTCGTGCGCCGCGCGCCGGGGCGGCGCTCCAGGCCCTGGCCCTGGCGACGGCGCTCTTTTTCGCCGTGGTGGAGGAGATCCCGGGCGTGGCCGTCACCCACGCCTTCGACCCCGCCACGGGCCACCACCACAATTTCACCCTGGCCAGGCCCTCGTCCTACGCCTTCGTGCGCTTCGAGAACCCTCCGGCCGTGATGAAGGAATACGGGGCGCTGCTCCTGGCCTCCCGCACCGCCGAGGACTGGGTCTACGCCACCCGCAAGGCCTCGGTGTACGTGCCCGCCAACACCTTCGCCCGCGTGGGCGCGCTGTCCGTGGCCGAACAGCCCGATCCCCAGGGCCGGGTCTGGTCCGACACGGTGCGCGCAGCCCGGGTCTACCGGCGCGTGCTTTCACTGCCCTGAGACGACTCGGGCCGATCGTCCGGAACGCCGAAGGCCGCCCGGAGGCGGCCTTCCAGGGGTTCGTGCGGAGGCGTCCAGGTCGTGCCTGGCGTCTAGTCTCGCTCGGCCGCCTCGCGGTCGTCCACCACGCGCCTGGTCTTGGCGAAGCTGCGCGGCAGTTCGCCCTGGCCCATCACCTCCACCCAGGCGCGCACGAGCACCTGCTTGCGCAACTCCTCGCTCACGGCCTCTGAGAGGTTCTGGTCCATGGCGGGGTCAGCGCCGGGGCGTCGCTCCACCTGGAGCACCATCTGGTCCTTTCCGGCCTTGCGGAAGAGATGGATGCGGAACTCGCTGCCCACCTCGGGGAAGTGCTCCAGAACGGAGGCGATCTGTCCGGGGTAGATGTTCACGCCCCGGAAGATGATCATGTCGTCGGAGCGCCCGAGGATCTTGTCGTGCCTGGGGGTCTTCACGCCGCAGGGGCACTCGCCGGGGACGAGCCGCGTGAGGTCGCGCGTGCGGTAGCGGATGAGCGGCGCGGCCTCCTTGCGCAGGGTGGTCACCACCATCTCGCCCACCTCGCCCGGGGCCACGGGCTTGAGGGTCTCGGGGTCGAGGATTTCCAGGATGTAGAGGTCCGCCCAGTAGTGCACGCCCTGGTGGGCGGCGCACTCCAGGCCCGTGCCCGGGCCGTAGAGTTCGGTCATGCCCACGATGTCGAAGGAGTCTTCCAGGCCCAGCATCTCCTGGAAGCGTTCGCGCATCTTGGGGCTGTGGGTCTCGGCCCCGAAGACGGCCTTCTTCAGGCGGATCTTGTCCTTGAGGCGGCGTTTCGCGACCTCCTCGGCCATGAGCAGGGCCATGGAAGCCGTGGAGCAGAGCACCGTGGAACCCATGTCCTCCAGGAGCTGGAGGTGGATCTCCATGTTGCCCGGCCCCACGGGCACGGCCATGGCCCCGAAGTGCTCGCAGCCCAGCTGGAAGCCGGCCCCGGCGGTCCACAGGCCGTAGCCCACGGCGATCTGCACGCGGTCCAGGGTGGTGAGCCCGGCCAGCTCGTAGCAGCGGGCGAACATGAGCTTCCAGGTGTCGATGTCGCCCTGGGTGTAGGCCAGCACCTTGCGCTTGCCGGTGGTGCCCGACGAGGCGTGGATGCGCGCCACGCGCTCCTCGGGCACGGAGAGCAGGGGCAGGGGGTAGCCCTTGCGCAGGTCCTCCACGGAGGTGAAGGGCAGGCGCGGGAGGTCGTCCAGGGAGAGCTGCTGGCCCGGCTCCCAGCCTGCGTCCGCGAGCTTCCCGCGGTAGGCGGGCGAGCCCCGGAAGGCGTGTTCGACGGTCCAGTTGAGCCCGGCCGCCTGGACGGAGGCCAGTTCGTCCTCGGAGAGGGAGGGAAGGAAGCGGTGCTCTTGCGACATGGCGGTACCTACCCCAAAAACGCGATGAGAAAAACCCCCACCACCATGAACGCCGCGCCCGCCAGCCGTTCGCGCACGTTGCCCTCGCGCAGCACCAGCCAGCCCAGGAGCACCGCGAACACCGCGCTCATGCGCTTCACCGAGATCACGTAGGGCACGATGGCCATGGTCAGGGCCTGCATCTGGCACCAGCAGGTCACGGCCTCCAGAAGTCCTGCGGCCGCAAGCTCCACGGGCCGGGCGCGCACCTGGCCGAAGCCCCGGCTGCTCAGACGCCAGACCATCGGCGTCAGCCACGCCGTGGTGACCCCGAACGCGCACAGGATCCAGAACATGGGCGAGGCGTTGCGCAGCCCCACCTTGTCGATGTTGGCCGACACCGACCACAGGAACGCCACCAGCAGCATCAGCCGCGCGCCCTTGTCGCGCAGCAGCGCCCGGAAGGGCTCCAGGGGGCTGCCCCGCCGGGCCTTGGCCAGGTTGAGCACGTAGGAGCCCCCCACGATGCAGGCGATGCCCACGATCCCCGCCGGGTCCGGGAACTCGCCCAGGATCAAGGGCGAGGTGATCAGCAGGAACAACGGCGTGGCCGTGAGCATGGGCGCGGCCAGCGACAGGTCCGAAGACTCCAGCGCCTTCACGTAGAGATAGAGCGTCAGCGCCGCCAGGGGCCCCATCACCCCGATGGCCGTCCAGAACCCGGGCTGGAGCACGGGCAAAGGCTCGGCCAGCACCGGCACGGTCAAAAAGAGCGTGGTGCCAAGGCAGTAGGCCCACGTGACCGCCACCGGCTCCACGCCCTTCACGCTGCGCTTGAGGTAGAGATCCTTCAACGCCTGGCACAGCGCCGCCACGAGCATGAGCACGACCCACATGGGGATGGGCCTTTATCCCAGAGAGGCCCCCTCCCGCCAGTCCTTCATGAAGCCCCCGCCGTCGCCGCCCTCGCGCAGGCGCTTGATGAGCGCCGAGCCAACCACCGCCGCGTCGATCAGGTCTCCGAACGGAGCCACCTGCGCGGGGCGCGAGATGCCGAAGCCCAGGGCGATGGGCACGTTGAAGACGGGGCGAACCTGGGCCAGCTTGTCCAGCACCTCCCGGGGCAGGCTCTCGCGCACGCCCGTGGTGCCCAGCACAGAGACGAAATACACGAAACCCCGCGCCACTCTAGCGTATTCGGCCAGGCGTTCGGGAGGGGTGTTCAGCCCCACCAGGCAGATGCACTCCGTGCCCGTGCCCGCCAGGGCCGCGCGCAGGGGGCCGGATTCCTCCAGCGGCAGGTCCGGCACGATGAGCCCGCCCACCCCGGCGGCCGCGCAGTCGCGTCCCAGGCGCTCCAGCCCGTACTGCAGGAAGGGGTTGTAGTAGCCCATGAGCACGATCCCGGCCCGGAACGCGCCCTTGCGACGGGCCAACTCGTCCAGGATCCACTCCAGGGTGACGCCCTGTTCCAGGCACTCCAGGCTGGCCGCCTCCACCACCGGGCCGTCGGCCACGGGGTCGGAGAAGGGCACGCCGATCTCGATGACGTCGGCCCCGCCCGCGTCCAGGGCCGCCACTTCGGCCCAGAAACGCTCGCGGTCCGGGAACCCGGCGGGAAGATAGGGGATCACGGCCTTGCGGCCCGACGCGTTGGCGGCGCGAATGCGCTCTGTGAGTATGGACATGAAGAAGCCTCCGGCGGGCAAAGAGGAAAACTTTTTCAAAAAACTTTCTCTCTTTACCCTCTCTTCCCAACCCCCCCCCAAACTCTCCAGAGCTACCAAGGATC
>NZ_JBZVFJ010000027.1:0-30854 GCF_058402725.1 Fundidesulfovibrio sp.
CCCGCCGAGGCCCAGGCCCCGGCGGCGGGACCGCGCCAACGCGCGGTCGGGCCGCGCGTCAGTAGTTTATCGTGCGAGCGATATCGTGCAGCCCAGCACGGCCGCCGCGCGCACCGGGAAGCCGTCCGGGGCCAGGGCCGGGGCAAGACCCATGAACCAGAAACGCTCGCCGCGCGGCAGGAGGGCCGTGCGGTCCAGGTTCTCGAAGCTCACGATCCCGGCCAGACAAAGTGCGCGCTCCGCCTCCAGGTCCAGCGGAAACTCCACGGCCTGGGCCACGAAGGGAGGCCGGGCCTCCAGCACGGCCTCAAGCTCCGCGCCCTCCAGGGGGAAGTCGGCGTAGACGAGCCCAAGCCCCGGCTCCACGGGGCCGCGACCGCGCACCACGGCCCAGCCGCAGAGGCGATCCAGGCTCAGTTCCTCCAGGCGATGGCCATCCTGGGCCATGTGCCAGGGCGCGTTGACGTGGGTGCCCGCGTGGCTGCCCAGGCTCACGGCGTGGAGCCGCCAGCCGTGCCCCTCCAGGGTGTGCAGGGGGCGGGCCAGTACAGGCGGGTCGCCGGGATAGCGGCCCCGGGGATCGTCCGGGGGGAGCGTCAGATCGATCAGCCGCACTGCGGGCTCCTCCAAGGAAACGCGGCGAGGTCCCGTGGGAACCCCGCCGCGTGGCGTTGCGTGGTCAGCGGTGGGCGGGCTCGGGCTCCGGCGTCTCGGAGTGGCGGCCCATGCGCTTGCCCATCCAGGTCTGGAAGCGGTCGAGATAGATGTAATAGACGGGCGTGAAGTAGAGCGTGAGCAACTGCGACACCATCAGGCCGCCCACCACGGCCAGGCCCAGGGGCCGCCTTGCCTCGCCGCCCGCGCCCCAGCCCAGGGCGATGGGCAGCGTGCCCATGAGGGCGGCCATGGTGGTCATCATGATGGGCCGGAAGCGCACCATGCAGCCCTGGAAGATGGCCTCGGCGGGCGCGATGTCCGTGCCGCGCCGGGCCTCCAGGGCGAAGTCGATCATCATGATGGCGTTCTTCTTCACGATGCCGATGAGCATGATGATGCCCACGAAGCCGTAGATGTCCAGCTCGTGGCCGAAGAGCATGAGCGTGGCCAGCGCGCCCGTGCCCGCCGAGGGCAGGCCCGAGAGGATGGTCAGCGGGTGGATGAAAGATTCGTAGAGGATGCCCAGCACGATGTAGATCACCACGATGGAGAGGATCACCAGGAGCGACATGCCCGTCAGCGACGATTGGAACGCCTGGGCCGTGCCTTCGAACTTGGTGGAGAACGAGGCGGGCAGGGTGGCGCGGGCCACGCCCTCCACGGCCTCCACGGCCTGGGAGAGCGAGACGCCCGGACGCAGGTTGAAGGAGAGGGTCACGCTGGGCAGCTGGCCGGAGTGGTTCACCGAGAGCGGCCCCACGCCCATGGAGCGCTTCACGAGCACGTCCAGGGGCACGAGCTTCGCGGTGACGGGCGAGCGCACGTAGAGCTTGCTCATGAGGGAGGGGTCGTTCTGGAACTCGGGGAGCAGCTCCATGATCACCTGGTAGTCGGAGTTGGGGGCGTAGATGGTGGAGATCTGGCGGTTGCCGTAGGAGGTGTAGAGGGCGTCCTCGATCTGGCGCGGCGTGATGCCCAGGGCGGCGGTCTTGTCGCGGTCGATCTCCAGGAACACCTGGGGGTTCTTGAGTTGGAGGTCGGAGTTCACGTCCTGGAGCAGGGGGATCTCGCGCAGCTTGTTCTCCAGTTCCACCGAGTAGTTGAAGAGGTCCTGGGTGTTGGGGTTCTGCAGGGTGAACTGGTAGAGGCCCTTGGTGGCCATGCCGCCCAGGCGGATGGGGGGCGGGTTCTGCATGAAGGCCATGATGCCGGGCACCTGGGCCAGCTTGGGGCGCAGCTTCTGGATCACCTGGTCGGCGGAGAGGGGGCGCTCGTGGCGCGGCTTGAGCTTCACGAACAAGCGCCCCGAGTTGAGCGTGGACACGGGGCCGCCCGCGCCCACCACGGACATGTAGCCCTCCACGTTCTCGTCGGCGGCGATGATCTCCATGATCCGCTTCTGCTTCTCCACCATGGCCGGGAAGCTGATGCCCTGCTCGGCCTCGGTGACCACCGAAACCTGCCCGATGTCCTCGCTGGGCAGGAAGCCCTTGTTGATGGCCCCGAAGAGCCACACCGTCACGCCGAGGAGCGCGACGGAGAAGGCCAGGGTGATCCGCCGCCGGGCGATGACCACGCGCAGGGTGCGCTCGTAGGTTCTGAGCAGGGCCTCGAAGCCCTTCTCGATGAGCCAGTAGAGCCTGCCGTGGCGCTCCCCCGCGTGGGACTTGAGCCACAGCGAGCAGAGCATGGGCGTGAGAGAGAGCGAGACGAACCCCGAGAAGAGGATGGCCACGCTGATGGTCACGGCGAATTCCTTGAAGAGCCTGCCCACCACGCCGCCCATGAAGAGCACGGGGATGAACACCGCCGTGAGCGAGACGGTCATGGAGAGGATGGTGAAGCTCACCTCGCGGGAGCCCTCGTAGGCGGCCTGGAGGGGAGGCTTGCCCATCTCCATGTGGCGCACGATGTTCTCGAGCATGACGATGGCGTCGTCCACCACGAAGCCCACCGAGAGCGTGAGCGCCATGAGCGAGATGTTGTTCAGGCTGAAGCCCGCCATCTGCATCACCGCGAACGTGCCCACCAGCGAGAGCGGCAGGGCCAGGGACGGGATGAGCGTGGCCGAGAGGTTGCGCAGGAAGAGGAAGATCACCAGAATCACCAGGAACACCGTGAGCAGGAGCGTGAACTGCACGTCCTCCACCGATTCCTTGATGGAGAGCGAACGGTCGATCATGATCTCCATGTTCACCGAGGCCGGGAGCTGCGCCTTGAATTCCGGCAGGAGCTTCTTCACGGCCTCCACCACGGCCACGGTGTTGGTGCCGGGCTGGCGCTGCACGGCCAGCACGAAGCCGGGCTCGCCGTTGAAGAAGTTGCGCCGCCTGTCGTTCTCCACGGAGTCGATGGCGCGCCCGATCTCGTTCAGGCGTATGGGCGCGCCGTTCTTGTAGGCCACGATCACGGGGCCGAAGAACTCCGCGCGCACCAGCTTGCCGGAAGACTGCACCGTGAACTCGCGCTTGGGGCCGGACACCGTGCCCGTGGGCAGGTTGGAGTTGGCCCGGCGCACGGATTCGGCCACCTCGTCGATGCCGATCTCGCGGGTGGCCAGGGCGTCGGGATCCAGCTGCACGCGCACGGCGTACTTCTGGGAGCCGTACACCGAGACCTGCGACACGCCGCTGACCATGGAAATGCGCTGGGCCATCATGTTCTCGGCGTATTCGTTCAAGTCTGAGAGGCGCATGGTGGGCGAGGTGAGCGCCAGGTAGAGCACGGGCTGGTCGGCGGGGTTCACCTTGCGGTAGGTGGGCGGGTTTGGCATCTCCGAGGGCATGTTGCGCACGGCCAGGGCGATGGCGGAGTTCACGTCCTGGGCGGCGGCGTCGATGTTGCGCGAGAGGTCGAACTGCAGCGTGACGCGCGTTGTGCCCAGGGTGGAGTTGGAGTTCATGGAGTCCAGGCCCGCGATGGTGGAGAACTGCTTCTCCAGGGGCGTGGCCACCGAGGAGGACATGGTCTCGGGGCTCGCGCCGGGGAAGCTGGCGGTCACCTGGATGGTGGGGAAGTCCACGTTGGGAAGGTCGGAGACGGGCAGGGCCTTGTAGGCCATGGCCCCGAAGATGAGGATGGCCGCCATGACCAGGGTGGTCATGACGGGGCGTCGGATGAAACCGGAGGAGAGGCTCATTGGGCCTTCTCCCCGGACGCCTTGGCGTCCTTGGAATTCTTGGCGTCCTTCGCATCCTGCGCCGCCTTGGAATCCTTGGGCGCGAGGGCCGCGTCCTTGGATTCCTTGACAGCCTTGATCTCCACGGCGGCCCCCGGGGTGAGGCGCACGTGCCCGTCGGTGACCACCCGCTCGCCCGCCGCAACGCCCTTGAGGATCACCATGCGCTCGCCCGCGATCTGCCCGGTCTCCACGGGGCGCAAGGCGGCGGTGTTGTCCTGGCCCACCACGTAGACGTAGGGACCCTGGAGCCCTTGCTGCACGGCTGCGGCGGGCACGGTGAGCACGCCCTCGCGGCTCTCCAGGTTGAGCGTCACCTTGGCGAACTGCCCGGGCCAGAGGCGTTTGTCCTTGTTGGCGAAGAGCCCCTTGAGCTTGATGGTGCCCGTGGCGCGGTCCACGGTGTTGTCCACGCTGGCCAGCACGCCTTTTTCGGGGCGGGACTCCTCGCCCGCCACGGCGGCCAGCACCTCCAGGGGGGCCTTGCCCATGTGGGCGGTCACGGCGGGGAGGTGCTGCTCTGGCAGGGCGAAGCTCACGTAGATGGGCTGCACCTGGTTGAGCACCAGGAGGTTGCGGTCGTCGTTGGCCTTGATCACGTTGCCCACGTGCACGAGCACGGAGCCCACGCGCCCGGCGAAGGGGGCCTTGATCACGGAGTAGTCCATCTGGAGCTTTGCCTGTTCGATCTGGGCCTCGGAGAGCTTGATGGAGGCGCGCAGGCTCTTGGCGTCGGTGGAGGCCTGGTCGAACTGCTGCTGGCTCACCACGTCCTTTTGCTTCAGGCCGCTGTAGCGGCCGAAGTCGTCCTCGGCCTTCTTGAGGAGGGCCTGATCGCGTTCGAGCTTGCCCTGGGCCTCCTTGAGGGCGGCCTGGAAGGGGCGCTGGTCCAGCACGAAGAGCACGTCCCCGGCGGCCACTTCCTGGCCGTCGCGCACGCGCTGCTCCACGATGAGCCCGCCCACCTGGGTGCGCACGGCGGCGCTCTGGTAGGGCTCCACGTTGCCCACGGCCGCAAGGCTCACGGGCAGGCTGCCCAGCGTGGCCTCGGCCGCGGTGACCGGCACGGCCCGGCGCCCCTGTCCCTGCTGTTGCTTCTTCCCGTCGGAGCACCCGGCCGCGAAGGCCAGGCAGAGGCACAACGACACCAAAAGCGAAAGGCGGAGTTTCATGCGGTTCCTTCCTGGGCGAGGCCGCGCAGGGCGGCGAGGCTGAAGCGGACAATATGGCTTGTGATGTTGTCGAGCCCCCGGGGGTCGTAGGTTACGCCGGGGCAGACGATTTCGATCACGGGCTTGGAGCGGCAGAAGTGCAGGCACTGGCCCACCACGCAGAGGGCGCAGCGCCGGGCCAGGAGCGAGTCGTCGGGCTGGCCCATGATGCGGGCCACGATGGCAGCGAGGCGGTCCACGTTGGGCAGGATGGAGGCGCGCGCCACGTTCTCCAGGGCCGGGGAGGGGTCGGAGAGCTCGCGGGCCATCAGGCGCGAGAGCCATGTGGGGCGTCCCTCGCCCAGGTTGCGGTCCAGCATGGAGCGCACGAAGACCCGCAGGGCCTCCTCGGGGTCGGCCTGAGCCTGGAGGGACCCGGGCGGGTGGCGGCGCAGGCTTTCCTGGTGGCAGTGCTCCAGCAGGGCCTTGTAGAGCCCCTTCTTGCCCCCGAAGTGGTAGTTCACCGAGGCCACGTTGGCCCCTGCCCGGGAGCAGATCTCCCGGATGGTGGCCCGGTGGTAGCCCTTGGCGGCGAAGGCCTCGCCAGCGGCGTCCAGGAGGCGCTGCTTGGTTTCGTCGTGTTCGTTGGCTTGGAGCACGTCTTGCCTCAAACGGATGTTTCAATCGAACGTTTGGCCTCATTGCTTCTAGCGGGCAAAGGGCGTATTGGCTAGCCCCCGAGGCATTACCGGAATGACAGGAACCCACCCCCCCAATCCCTTCGCGGCCAGACCCTGGGCCTGCCTGGGCGTGGCCGCCACGGGCACGTTCATGGCCACCCTGGACGGCGGCATCGTCAACGTGGCCCTGCCCACCATCGCCCAGGGCTTCGGCGCGGACCTGCCCGTGGCCCAGTGGGCCGTCACGGTCTACCTGCTGGTGATCGCCTGCCTGCTGCCCGCGTTCGGCCGCCTGGGCGACATGCACGGCAGGCGGCGCAAATACCGCGCGGGCTTTTTGATCTTCGCCGGGGCCTCGGCCCTGTGCGGGGCGGCGGGGTCCATGGGCTGGCTCATCGCGGGGCGGGCGCTCCAGGCGGTGGGCGCAGCGCTGCTCATGGCCAACGGCCCGGCCATCGTGGTCATGAGCTTTCCCGGGCCGGAGCGGGGCAGGGCCCTGGGCATGATCGGCATGGTGGTCTCGCTGGGGTCGCTGGCGGGTCCGTCCCTGGGAGGCCTGCTGGTGGACCTCTTCGGCTGGCCCTCCATCTTCTACGTGAACCTGCCCGTGGGCCTGGCCGGGGCCTGGTTCGCCGGGCGCATCCTGCCCGACGACCGGCGCGAGACCCAGGAACGTTTCGACCTGCCCGGCGCGGCCCTCTACGCCGTGGGCGTGGTGTTCCTGCTCACGGCCGTGACCCACGGCGGGCGCTGGGGCTGGAGCTTTCCGGGCACGCTGGCCTGCTTCGGCGTGGCGGCGGCCGGGCTTGCGCTTTTTCTGCACCGTCAGGCCCGCGTGGCCCATCCGGTGGTGGACCTCTCGCTCTTTCGCATCCCGGAGCTGGCCCTGGGCAACCTGGCCTCGCTTCTGGCGTTCATGGCGCTCCTGGCCAACGCGGTGCTCCTGCCGTTCTTCCTGGCGCGGGTGGTGGGCCTGGGGCCGGGCGAGACGGGGCTGGTGATGGCCGTGCTGCCCCTGGCCATGTCCTTCGTGGCCCCGCTTTCGGGCTTCGCCTCGGAGAAAGTGAGCCACGCCCTGCTCACGGGGGCGGGCATGGCCTGCGTGGCGGGGGGTCTCTATTCCCAGACGCTGCTCGCGGCGTCGGCCGGGTTCTGGCGTTGCGCGGCGGGTCAGGCGGTTCTGGGCGTGGGCTTCGGGCTGTTCCTCTCGCCCAACAACAACGCCGTGCTGGGCAGCGCCCCGCGCGCCAAGAGCGGCGTGGCAGGGGCCGTGATGGCCCTTGTGCGCAACCTGGGCATGGTCTGCGGCATCGGAGTGGCCACGGCGGTCTACGAGGCGTGGCGCAACGCTTCCCTGGCTGGCGGGCAGGACGAGGTCGAGGCCTTCCACGCCGGTTTCGACGCCGCGCTGACCACCGCCGCCTGCCTGGCCCTGGCGGGGATGCTGCTGTCCGCCGTGCGTGCGTTTCGCAAGCCTCCAGAACGATAGACCCCTTTTATTCCACTTGTTTTTGAGGTAGGAATTCAGGCAGCCAGGATCGGGGGACCGCCATGAGCCAAGACGACAGCGCCCGTTTCGACAGTTACCTCACCGTGCTGCGCCGCCTCAAGGAGTCCGGGGCGCGGCGCGAGGTGTTGGAGCGCGAGGTGCTCCTGGGGGTTCTCGCGGCCAACCGGGAACGGCTCTCCGAGTCCCCCGCGCAGGAGGCCGACCAGCAGAACCTGGTGCACGCCCTGTGCACGCGCAGCGAGCCCCATCCCGCCCACGCCTGGCACCAGGAGTGGATGTCCCAGTTCCTGGTGGACTTGAACCAGTACGAGGTGGCCCGGCGCACCGGGGCCAGGGAACAGGCGGACCAGCTCCTGCCGCAGCTTTGCGTGGAGGAGAGCGTGCTGCTCAAGTGCCTGCAGGGCTACATCGCGCTTTCGGGCGTGGTGCGCGACGAATTCAACGACATGATCCTCCTGCGCTTCGGCGAGTCGGCGCTCGCCGACATCGACGAACTCTCCCACGCCGGCCACCCCGACGACCGCTACTGGAAGGCCCTGCTGGAGCGCTTCGTCTTCGGCTTCGTGAAGAAGGGGCTGGCGGCCATGCTGGCGGGCGACGGCTTCAAGGTGGCGCGGGAGGGGGCCTTCGTGGCGGTGCGCTTCCCCCTGGACGGACTGTTGATCCAGATGCCCGGCACGGACAAGGCCATCGAGAAGACCCGGCTCCAGGCCTCGTTCGATGCGGCCAAAGCCGACCCGGAGGCCCGGCGCGCGGCCCAGGCCCTGGCTGGGATGCTCCAGAACCTCTCCCGGCCCGTGCTGCCCCAGCGCTCCGCGCGGGCGGACTTCGAGGCCCTTGCGGCCGTGGCCTCCCTGGACCCCCTGGCCGCGCGCTTCGCCCAGGTGTTCGTGGACAACGCCCCCATCGAGGACTCGGAGCTTCCCGAGGCCCCAGCCGCCGACAACCCGGAGCGCCGCGCTCAGCTGGTGGAGGCGCGGCGGGATTTCCTGCGCACCCAGCTTCTGGCCATGGCCACGGGTGCGGCCTTGGCGCTGGGAGTGGCCAGGGAGGACCTGGGCAAGGCCATCAACGGCTTCTCGGCCCGGGAACAGGAAAAACTGTTGGCCGTGGCCGGGGCCTTCGAGCCGCGCAACCTGGCCGTGGCCCACGGCCTCATGCTGGAATTCGCCCTGTGCGGCCTGCTGGCCGCCAAGGTGGCCGACGAGGGGGCCAAGGTGCAGTTCAAGACCGTGCGGCAGCGCCGCGCCCCGGCCTCTGGCCTGGAGGCCCTGGCGGCCCGGGGATTCAACCGCATCCGCCAGCGTCTCTTCTTCGACGAGGACCCGGCCGCGCCTGGCTGGTTCTTCTTCAAGGCCCGCACCGGCCCCGAGCTGGCCGAGGCCATCCGCCTCTCCAACATGGAGCCCGCCCTGGCCCAGGGGCTCACGGACCTCTGGAGCGCCATGGACTTCAAAGTGGACGTGCTGGCCCTGGTGAACCTGGGGCTGGTGGCCAAGACCACCCCCAACGTCCAGGCCAAGGTGGGGGAGATCCTCGCCAAACTGGGCGTGGTGCGCGCGTCCCAGTCCTGACGGCCTCTCCCGGCGTCCTCTGTCCGCAGGGCTGCGCCCCTTCCCTTTCGTGACGAATCCTCCGGCCCGCGGCCCGCGCGGGGCTTACAACGGCGAGCGTCCCGGGCCGCATGGCGGCGCGGGACGCTGCGGAAGCCGGTTTCCCGGTAAGCGCTCAATAGCCGGAGGGTTTTTCCAGGCGCAGCAGCTGGGAGCCTTCCTTGAGGTAGTGCAGCACGTCGATGGGCACCTGGTCGGGCTGGGGCTTGGGCATGCCGGCCGAGGGGGCCTTGACGCCCGCCACGTCGCCCGCCACAGGCGCGGGCAGGTCCCCGGCGGGCAGGTCGGCGTCGCGCAGGGCGGCCGTGAGGCGGCCTGCGGCGGACTGGTGGTAGAACGAGAGCCGGGCCTCGCCGCCGGGCAGCTCCTTGAGCTTCACGCGGACCTGTCCGGCCTTCCACTGGCTCAGGGGCATGCCGTCCTGGCGCGAGGCCTTGGAGGCCCCGTAGAGCCTGGTCAGTTCGCTCGACAGGGCCTTGAGGTCCGCTCCGGCGGGCAGGCGCACGTGGGCGGCGTAGAAGCGTCCCCCGGCGGAGGCGTAGTAGACCGTGGCCTTTGTCCCGCCCAGCTGGAAATGCTCGCGCAGATACACCGCGTAGTCCACGCCCTCCTGGGAGCGCAGCTTGAGGAAGCCTTCGCGGCGGGAGAGGTCCTCGCCCCAGGCGGCCTGGCCGAAGCCCCGGGCCAGGGTCTGGGCTTTGGCTGCCGGCGTCTGGGCCTTCTGGGCGGCCAGGGCGGCGGGTGCGAGCAGGACGAGCAGGGCGGCGGCAAGGCTCAGGCGGGTGAAAAGCGTCACGCGGTCCTCCGGGGTGTCGGTTTCCGCTTCTGATAGCCGGGGCGCGCCCGGCTGGCAAGGCCGTGGAGGGGATCAGCCCAGGCTGCGTCCCCCGAGCATGGTCAGTGCGGTCCCCTTCTCGTCGGCCAGGCGTCCGGCCACGGCGGCGCGCAGTCTCCCGCCGCCGCCGAACTGGCTCATGCGCCGGGCGTAGACCTCCTCGATGAGGGCCTTGTCGCTCACCTGGCCGCCCTTGCCCTGGAGGGCGTCCAGGGATTGGCTGAAGATTTCCGTGGCCCCGTGCGGGCCGTGTTGCACGGCGGTGCTCCAGAGCACCTCGCGCACGGCGTGGGCGCGTTTCGAGAGGTCGTCCCCCGTGGAGAGCGTGATGGAGCGCAGGGCGGGCTGGTAGTGGGTTTCGCGGATGAAGTCGTGCTGGAGGGCCTCGAAGCGGACGGGGTTCTCGGCGCTGATGCGTTTCCACTCGTCGGCCATGGCTCCGGAGCGGCCTCCGGTGTTGCCGGGTCCGGCCTTGGCCAGCCGCTGCGAGAGTTCGGGGGCCTTGGCGTCCAGGTAGTTCAGGAAGCGGTCAAGGGTGCCCACGCCCGAGGCGATCTGGTAGAGGCCGTAGGAGGTCCCGCCGCGTCCGTCGTAGCCGATGGCGTCGATGGACCCGCGCGATTCGTAGGATGCCGAGAGGATGCCCAGCCTGTCGGATTGCTCCGCGGCGGCCTCGGGGCGGCTTCTCGCGCCGCGCTTGACGGCCAGGAAGCGCGATTCGGCGGCCGCTGCCGCCTGGAGGAGGTTCTCCTCCTCGCGAGTGAAGCCCTCGCCCTGGACCGGCAAGCGTCCGGGCTGGGAAAGATGTCCGAGATCCTCGGGGTGGCGCGCGCCCGGCGTCACGGCGGAGCGCACGGCCTGGGCCGCCGGGCGTGGCGTGGTGGCCTGGGGCTGGACGGCCAGGTCCTGGGGGCCTTGGGTCCGGGCGGCGGCCTTCTGCGCTGTGGGGGCGGGCTGGCCTTGCCCTGCAGGCTGTATGGGGGAAGGAGCGGAAGTCTGCCCCGGAGAACGGACCGGCAGGGGCTGCTGAATCCGGGTCTGCGTCGGATCAGCGGGCTGGTTTCCCGCCAGGGCAGCCAGGGCTGCGGCCTGTCGGATTCCCGCGCCGCCCGGAGCGGCCATGGGGGCTGGCGCGCCGGGGTCGCGCGGGGACTGGGCCTCCAGGGCCTCGGTGAACAGGGCCATGGGGTCGCGCGACTTGCCGCCGAGGATATCCTGGCTTACACCCAGCTGGCTCGTGAGAGCCGCCTTGAACGCGCTCTGATCCTTCACCAGCCGGGAAGGCCCGAAGCGGGCCGTCTCGGGCCGGGCGGCCAGCGCCTGGGCGACGGGGTTGGGTGTCAGGGCCATGACGTGCACTCCTTGCGGACGGAGGTCCGCGCCATGGACAAGCAATCGCCGTGCCAGGCGTCCCACGCCTTTTTCCAGAACCGGGCCTGCGCCTACTACCCCTGCCACCCGGAAGCGGACCCGGAGACGTTCAACTGTCTCTTCTGCTTCTGCCCCCTCTATTTCCTGGAGGACTGCGGAGGCGACTTCACCCTGCGCGGCTCCGTGAAGGACTGCACCGGCTGCCTGAAGCCCCACGCCCCGGGCGGCTACGAGCGCGTGCTCGACCGCCTCAAGGCCGAGTTCGCCCGGCGGCGCGCCCAGGCCGGAGAACAACCGCCAGGAGCCGGTCCGGAAGGAGGCAATCCATGAGCTCGCACGACTTCGATCTGGGCGTCATCGGAGGCGGCGCGGCCGGTCTCACGGCGGCTGCGGGGGCCGCGCGGCTGGGGGCCAAGGTGCTCCTGGTGGAAAAAGAGCCCGTGCTGGGCGGAGACTGCCTGCATTACGGCTGCGTGCCCTCCAAGACCCTCATCGCGACGGCCAAACAGCGCCGAAGGATGCAGGACGCCGCGCGCTGGGGCCTGCCCGCCCCGGAGCTGCCCCCCGTGGACTTCGCCAAGGTGGCCGCGCGCATCCGCGAGGTGGTGGCGCGCATCCAGCGCCACGACTCCTTCGAGCGTTTCTGCTCTCTGGGCGTGCTGGTGGAGACCGGGCAGCCCGAGTTCACCGACGAACACAGCGTGCGCCTGAACGGGCGCATCGTCTCGGCCTCGCGCTGGATCGTGGCCACGGGGGCCTCCCCGGCCGTGCCCGACATTCCCGGCCTGCGCCAGACCCAGCACCTGACCAACAGGGAGCTCTTCTCGCTGGAGGAGCTGCCCGAGTCCCTGGTGGTGCTGGGGGGCGGGGCCGTGGCCGTGGAGATGGCCCAGGCCTTCGCGCGCCTGGGCAGCCGGGTGACGCTGGTGCAGCGCTCGGCGCACCTGCTCACGGGGGAGGATACGGACTTGGCGGACATGGTGCGCGCGCGCCTGGAGGCCGAGGGCGTCTCGGTGCTCGCGGGGGTGCGGGCGCGCTTCGTGAGCCCGGGCTACGGGCTGCGCCACGTGGGCTACGTCACGGAGTCGGGCGAGGAGGGGGTGGCCTCGGGCAAGGCCCTCCTGGTGGCCCTGGGGCGGCGGCCCAACGTGGAGGGCCTGCGTCTGGAGAACGCCGGGGTGGCCTACACCGACAAGGGCATCCCCACGGACCAGCGACTGCGCACCACCGCGCCCACGGTGTGGGCGGCCGGGGACGTGCTGGGCAAGTGGCTCTACACCCACGCTGCGGGCTATGAGGGCGGCGTGGCGCTGGTCAACGCCGTGGCGCGCCTGCCGCGCAAGGCCGACTACACCTTCATGCCCCGCGTGACCTATTGCGAGCCCGAACTGGCAGGAGTGGGCCACGGGGAGGCCTCGGCGGCCCGGGCCGGGCTGGAGGTGGACGTGGTCACGGAGCGCTTCGAGGACAACGACCGCGCCCAGGCCGACGGCACGCCCGAGGGCGTGCTCAAGCTGCTGGTGGATCGCAAGGGCAAGGTGGCGGGCGTGCGCGCCCTGGGGCCGCGCGCGGGGGACATCGTCTGCGAGTGGGTGACGGCCCTGGCTGGCGGCGTGAAGCTTTCGGAGGTGGCCCAGGCCACGCATCCCTACCCCACCCTGGGCGAGATCAACCGCCGCGCCGCCGCCGACTACCTGGCCCCCAAGCTTTTCGACGGCCTGGCCCCCAAGCTCCTCAAGGCCGTGTTCGGGCTCAAGGGCAGGGCCTGCGGCTAGTCAGGCTCCCTCAAACCCCGTTTTCGGGGTTTGTCGTGCAAAAAAAAGGGAGGCCGCGAGGCCTCCCTAGGCTGCCGCCAAAGGCGGCTTTGCGTCTTTGACGGCAGCCCTGCGCGAAGCGCAGCCTGGAGCAGGGCGGCTTCGCCGCCCGTAAGCGGCTCCCGCAAACCCCGTCTTCGGGGTTTGTTGCATAGAAAAGGGAGGCCGCGAGGCCTCCCTTGTGACGCATTCGGGCGAACCGGCGCTAGCGGTTCATCATGTCCAGGAATTCCTTGTTGTTCTTGGTGCCGCGCATCTTGTCCAGGAGGAACTCCATGGAGTCGATGGGGCTCATGGGGGCCAGGAACTTGCGCAGGATCCACACGCGGTTGAGCTGGTCCTCGGGGAGCAGCAGTTCTTCCTTGCGGGTGCCGGTGCGGTTGATGTCGATGGCGGGGTAGACGCGTTTCTCGGAGAGGTGGCGGTCCAGGTAGAGTTCCATGTTGCCGGTGCCCTTGAACTCTTCGAAGATCACCTCGTCCATGCGCGAGCCGGTGTCGATGAGGGCCGTGGCGATGATGGTCAGGGAGCCGCCTTCCTCCAGGTTGCGCGCCGCGCCGAAGAAACGCTTGGGGCGCTGCAGGGCGTTGGCGTCCAGGCCGCCGGAGAGCACGCGGCCGGAGGAGGGGGTGACGGCGTTGTAGGCGCGGCCCAGGCGGGTGATGGAGTCGAGCAGCACAACCACGTCGCGCTTGCGCTCCACGAGGCGCTTGGCCTTTTCCATGACCATCTCGGCCACCTGCACGTGGCGCTGGGGCGGCTCGTCGAAGGTGGAGCTGACCACCTCGGCGCGCACGGTGCGCTCCATGTCGGTCACTTCCTCGGGGCGCTCGTCGATGAGCAGCACGATGAGGTAGACGTCGGGCTGGTTGGCGTTGATGGAGTTGGCGATGGTCTGCAGGAGCATGGTCTTGCCGGTGCGGGGCGGGGCCACGATGAGGCCGCGCTGCCCGTGGCCGATGGGGGCCATGAGGTCGACCACGCGGGAGGCGTAGTTCTTGTCGCCGTTCTCCATCACCAGGCGGCGGTTGGGGTAGAGCGGCGTGAGGTTGTCGAAGAGCACGATGTGCTTGGAGGCCTCGGGGGGCTGGAAGCCGATCTCGGAGACGCGCAGCAGGGCGAAGTAGCGCTCGCCCTCCTTGGGGGGGCGGATCTGGCCCGAGACCACGTCGCCCTTGCGCAGGCCGAAGCGGCGGATCTGCGAGGGAGAGACGTAGATGTCGTCGGGGCCGGGCATGTAGCTGTACATGGGCGAGCGCAGGAAGCCGAAGCCGTCGGGCAGGATCTCCAGCACGCCCTCCCCGAAGATGGAGCCGTTCTGGGAGGCGCAGTTCTGGAGGATGCCGAAGATGAGTTCCTGCTTGCGCATGCCGCTGGGGTTTTCCACATTGAACTGGGTGGCCAGTTCCATGAGTTCGGGCATGCTCTTGAGCTTGAGATCGGAGAGGTTCATCGAGGACTCCGTGAGGATGTTGGCAAAGAGGCCGGAATGATCCCCGGGGCGGCTGGGCCCGCGTGGGATGTGGCTGCGCCGGTAAGCGTGGCGCGACGGGACGTGAGGTCGGTTTCAGGCATGACGGCTCGTCTTGGACGAGAAGATGATGTTGTGCAGATGCGGACCGCGTCCCGCAACAGACCGGACGCGTCCAGGAACCGTACCATCCGCGCGGGTTCGCCCCGCTCTATCCACACGCAACGCAACACAGCCGACCGACATGCAACAGCGCAAAAGAGCTTGAGAGAGTTTTTGCGGTTCGTCGTTTTGCTGGTGGTTCGTTACGAAGTGCGGCGTGATTGACTTGCTGAGTTGCCCAAGGGGCTCAATATATGATTTTGTCCCGCTGTCAAGCGCGCCCGGAGCGGCCCGGAAAAAATGCGTGGCTCACTCAGGGGTCTTGGGCTTGAGCACGTCCTCGAAGAGGTCGTTGATGCGGTTCTTCACGTCTTCCTGGTCCTGCCCCAGGGCGTGGGCCACCTCCAGGGTGAGCAGCCCCGTGGCCTGTTCCAGGAGCCTGCGTTCGCCGAAGGAGAGCTCCTTGCCGCCGCCGATGAGCAGAAGCTCCTTGAGCACGTAGGCCACGTCGGCCAGGTTGCCGCTCTTGAGCTTTTCGGAATACTCGCGGTAGCGCCGGTTCCAGTTCTGGCCGGTGTAGCCGGTGAAGGTGGAGCGGTCGGCCAGGGATTCCATGATGGCGCTGGCCTCGTCGGCAGGGCAGACGTGGCGAAGGCCCACGTTGCGCGCGTTCTTCACGGGCACCATGAGCGTCACGTTGTTGGCGAGGATGCGCACGATGTAGAAGTCCACCGACTGGCCGCCGACGGTCTGGGATTCTACGCGTTCGACCCTGCCCACGCCCTGGGCGGGGTAGACCACCAACTCGTCGATGGAAAACACGTGGGCGTTGCTCCTTGCCGTGTGTGACGCCTGGGGAGGTTCTGCGCGGAGGCTACCGGACGGATTCAGGCTGGATCGTGTGTCCGGCGGCGGTACGAAGCGCTGGGAGACGGGCGCATTTCGGCACGGTTGTCTTGATACCCCAAGTGAATCAAAGAGTCTAGCCTCCCCGTGCCGGTGGGGGAAGTTCGCAGGGGGGCATCCGGGCGGCGCGGGGAGGCCCGCCGCGCCTGGCCTGCGGCGTGACGGGGCCGCGCGCGCCGGGAGGCGCGGAAGGAGTCCGGCGCGGGGGGATTCCGGGAGCGTCCGCCTGTTCCCGGCGTCACTCCGCCTTGGGAGGCTCGGCGTTGAAGGCCCCGGCCTCGCGCTGGGCGGTCTCCAGGCCCTGGGCCAGGTAGAGGCGCACGGCGGCCACGGCGGCCGCCACCACCTTCTCCTCGGCGGAACGCTCCTCGCTGCGGAAGTCCTGGAGCACGAAGGCGGCCACGTCCATGCGCCCCGGGGGGCGGCCGATGCCCAGACGCAGGCGCGCGAAGTCCTGGGTGCCGGTCTCCTGGGCGATGGATTTGAGCCCGTTGTGCCCGGCCAGGCCGCCGCCGAACTTCATGCGCAGGCGACCCAGGGGCAGGTCCAGCTCGTCGTGGAGCACCAGGAGGTCGGCCGGGGCGAGGCGGTAGTAGCGCAGGGCGTAGGCCACGGCGCGCCCGGAGAGGTTCATGAAGGTCATGGGCTTGAGCACGAGCACCTCACCCTCCACGCCGGGCAGGCGCAGGGCGGCCAGTTCGCCCTCCTTGCCCATGGAGAGCCCCCGGGCCGATCCGGCCTGCAGGAGGGCGTCGGCCACGTGGAAGCCGAAGTTGTGGCGGTTGCCTTGGTACTTGGGGCCGGGGTTTCCCAGCCCGGCGATGAGAGCGCGGGGAGGCATGGGGAAGGTTCCTATCGCTCGGAGCGCCCCAGCTCCGGCCAGCGGGCGGCGATGGCTCGGGCGATGGCCTCGTAGCCTCTGGCGGTGCAGTGGGTGTCCTCGGGCTGGTAGTAGAGGCAGCGGTCGGGGTCTGCCCGGAAGATGGGGGTGAGGTCCAGCACGTCGAAGCCCAGCTTCCCGAAGAGGGCCACGCCCTTCTCGCGTATGCGGTCCATGGACTCGATGATCGGGCGCAGGTCGCGCGCCGGGGGGCTGCCGGGGGCGAGCCTGGCCCAGTCGATGTCCTTCTCCAGGGCCTGGAGCGAGGAGGGCACGAGCACGAGGCGGAGCTTCCCGCCCTGGGGAGCCTGGGCGGCAATGCCCTCGAAGAGCCGGGCGGCCACCTCGAACTGGGCGTCGAGCCCTTCGCGGAAGAGGTAGCTGGCGTAGCCGGGATGCCAGGAGAAGGGCTGGCCGTCCGGTGTGGCGCAGGCCATGGGCACGTTGGAGTAGTTCCATTGGGGGCCGTAGGGCAGGGCCTGGCCCTTGCGGGAGTCCCAGAGGTAGCGGGCCCAGGCGCGCAGAGGCCCCAGGGTGAGCTGCCAGCGCCAGGCGTGGCGGATGCTCTCCAGGCGCTCCAGGTAGAGCAGGCTGTCGGAGGAGAGGTCGTTGCCCAGGTAGGAGAGCACCACCACGTCCCCGCCCTCGAAACGCTCGCCAGGGGGCAGCGAACGCGTGACGCGCTCCAGGATGCGCTGGTACTGGGCCGGTCCGTAGCCGCCGTTGCTGGCGTTGTAGACGCTCGCGCCGGTGATCCTGGCGAACTGCGCCGGGGGGGAGAGGTTGGTGCCCGCCGAGGCTCCGTTGCAGAAGGAGTCTCCCACGAAGAGCACCCGGGCCTGGGAGGGCTTGATGGCGTTGGCGAAGCCCAGGGCGTCGCTGGGGGCGTCGTCCACGGTGATGGTGCGTCGGCCGCCGTAGGCCGGGGGCGTGTCCAGGGAGTAGGTGGAGGGCCTGGGGGCCTCGGGCGTGCGCACGAAGTTGAGCAGCCATTCGCGGTAGAGCGGGTGCGAGGCGGGGGAGACCACGCCCAGGGAGACGAGCTGGTCGCGCTTGGCCTCGGGGAGCCCCTGCAGGGCGGACCAGGGCAGGTGGTAGACCGCCGCGGAGAGCGCGGCCAAGAGGCAGGCGCACACGGCGGCGAAGAGGCAGAGTCGTTTCAGAAGCCGCATGGCTGGTCCTCCCGTGAGCGGGGTGGAGCGTCAACGAAAGAGCCGGGACCGGCGCGAGGCCCGTCCCGGCTCGGGAAGACGTCGGGCGCGCGGAGGCTATTTGCCGGCCGCGCCTTCCTCCTCGCCCTCGGCGGCGGGGTTGATGACGCCCACGATGGCGTAGTTCTGGTCGAAGACGGCCTTGACGCCCTGGGGCATGACCAGGGTCTTCACGTCCACGTGCTGTCCCATGGCCAGCTCGGTGACGTCGATGACGATCTTGTCGGGGATGTCGGCGGGCAGGCAGACCACCTCGATGGTCTCGCGGTGGATCTCGAGCTTGCCGCCCACGGCCACGCCCTTGGCCTTGCCGGTGATCTCCACGAGCACGTGGACGTGGATGGGCTTCTTGGGGTCGACGCCGTAGAAGTCCACGTGGTCCACCTGGTTCTTCCAGGGGTGGTTCTGGACCACCCAGATGAGGCTGGGATGGCTCTGGGTCTGGCCTTCCTGGTCGATGACCAGATCGAAGACGCGGGAGGAGCCCACCTTCTTGTAGGCCTTGCGGAAGGGCAGATCCTCGACGACCACGGGGATGTTCAGCCCCTTGTCGTCGTAGTAGATGCCGGGGATCAGCTTTTCGGCGCGCATGCGGCGGTTGGGGCCCTTGCCCTTGGCGTCGCGGGCCCGCACGGTGAGGCTCACTTGTTCCTTCATGGGATATCTCCTTGTTCCGCCTGGCGGCGAGCTAGCTTGTCTTGTTGAAAAGGACGCTGACCGACGACTCGGTGTGGATGTTGTGGATGGCCTTGGCCAGCAGACCGGCCACGGACAGCACCTTGATCTTCTCGCAGGACTGCGCCTCCGGCGAGAGCGGGATGGTGTTGGTGACCACCACCCGGGAGAAGGGCGAGTTGCACAGCCTCTCGATGGCAGGCCCCGAAAGCACGGGGTGGGTGACGGCGGCCATCACGGTCTTGGCGCCGTTCTCCAGCAGCACGTGGGCGCCCTGGACCATGGTTCCGGCGGTGTCGATCATGTCGTCCACCAGCACGCAGGTCTTGCCTTCCACGTTGCCGATCACGTGCATGGCCTTGGCCTGGTTGGGGGCGTCGCGGCGCTTGTCCACGATGGCCAGGCCGCAGCCCAGGCGCTTGGCGAAGCTGCGCGCGCGCTCCACGCCGCCCGCGTCGGGCGAGACCACGGCGATGTCGCCCTCCACGGTTTCGGCCACGTGTTCGGCCAGGAGGCTCATGGAGTAGAGGTTGTCCACGGGCACGTTGAAGAAGCCCTGGATCTGGCCCGCGTGGAGGTCCACGGTGAGCAGGCGGTGCATGCCCGCCACCTGGAGGAAGTCCGCCACCAGCTTGGCGCTGATGGGCGCGCGCGGCACCACTTTGCGGTCCTGCCGGGAGTAGCCGTAGTAGGGCATGACGGCCGTGACCCGCGAGGCGCTGGCGCGCTTGAGGGCGTCCAGGATCAGGCAGAGCTCCATGAGGTGGTAGTTCACGGGGTTGCAGGTGGGCTGGATCACGAACACGTCGGATCCGCGCACGTTGGCCCCGATCTCCACACGGATCTCGCCGTCGGAGAACTTGCTGACCATGGAGGGCAGGAGCGTGCAGCCCAGATGGTCGCAGATGGCCTTGGCCAACTCAGGGTTGGCGTTGCCGGTGAGTATTTTCAAGTCCCCGTGGGTTGCCATGGATGCCCCGTCGGAAAAAGTGTGGCTGGGGAGGAAGGATTCGAACCCTCGGATGCGGGGACCAAAACCCCGTGCCTTACCGCTTGGCGACTCCCCAGTGCGGACATGCGGCCCGCGCAGTGCCCAAAAAACGCCTCCCGCCCCGGGGGGCGGACAGGCTTTCCGTCCATCGCAAGGCGCGGCGCTCGCCGCGTCCGGCGCGACCGCGCCGCCGGAACTGGCGTTCCGGGCATCCCGGGCCGCCGTCGGGCACGGACCCCAAGGACACGTGAAGGCCCCGGGCTCGCACGCCCGTGGCCCGAACCGCGCCGGAAACGCAAAACGGCCGCATACTCGGGGCGGCCGGGCTTGTCAAGGGCGGGGCGGTTGGAGCGCGCTGGCGAACACCTCCACGCCTTGGGCGGACAGGGCCGCGCCAGCGCGTTCGGCCGCGGTCTCCTCGCGGAAGAGGCCGAACACCGCCGAACCGGAGCCGGAAAGACAGGCCCCGGCCGCGCCCAGGGCCAGCAGGCGCTCCTTCAGGCTGCGTACGGCGGGGAACTCCCGGAACACCACGGGCTCGAAATCGTTGCCCAGCACGCGCCCGGCGGCCAGGGCCGCCTCCAGCCCCCCGGGGAGGGCCGGGGCCGGGTTGGGGCCGGGGCGCTGCCGGTCCAGGCCGTTGGCCGCGTCCCAGGCGCGGTACGCCCAGGCCGTGTTCACGCGCTGGTCGGGCACGCACACAAGGATGGTCAGGCCCGCCAGGTCCACGTCCGCCGACACGAGGCGCTCGCCGATGCCCGTGGCCCAGGCCGGTCGACCCAGCAGGAAGAAGGGCACGTCCGCCCCGATGGACGCGGCCAGGGTCGAGAGGGCCTCCGGCGCGAGGGCGCGCTCCCCGGCCCGGGCGTTGAGCCAGGCCAGCATGGCCGCCGCGTCGGCGCTGCCGCCGCCCAGGCCCGCGCCCGAGGGGATGCGCTTGGTCAGGCGCGCGCGCACGCCCGGGCGGCTGCCCGTGGCTTGCGCGAAGGCCTCGTAGGCCTTTGCCGCCAGGTTGGAGGGCGTCTCCAGGGCCTTGTCCGAGCAGGCGAGCGTCAGGCCCTGCCCGTCGCAGGGTTCGATCTCCAGGTCGTCGTGAGGCTCCGCCACGGGCACGAAGAGCGTGGAGAGTTCGTGGTAGCCGTCCGGGCGCACCGCCTTGAGGGCCAGGTGCAGGTTCACCTTGCAGCCGACGCGCAGGATCATTGCTTTTCCGCCAGGGGCACGGGCTTGAAGAGGGTCTGCTTGTCGCGCTTGACGAGCAGCAGGATCACGCCCTTGGCCTTGGCGTCGCCTTCGAGCACGGCGTTGAAGGCCGCCACGGAGTTCACCGGGGTCTGGTTGGCCTCGAGGATCACGTCGCCGGGGCGCAGCCCGGCCTCGTCGGCCGGGGAGCCCTGTTCCACCTCGGTGACGCCCAGCCCCGCGCCCGGGGTGACGCCCAGCCTGCCGGACTCCTCCGGGGTGAGGGGGCGCAGGCTCAGGCCCAGGGAGGTTCGGGCGGGCTTCTGCTCCTCGCCGGGCTTGGCCTGGGCCACGCGGGAGGGGTCGCGCTGGCCGGTCACGGCGGCGAGGCGCACGTCCTTGCCCTTGCGCCACACGTTCAGTTCGGCCTTTCCGCCGGGTCGGATGGCCGACACGGCCTGGAGCAGGCCGTTGGTGTCCTTGATGGGGCGGCCGTTGACGGAGAGGATCACGTCGCCCACCTGGACGCCCGCCTTGGCGGCGGGTTCGCCTTCCATCACGGTGGTGACCAGCGCCCCGCGCGGTTCGGCAAGGGCCAGGGCCTTGGCGGTGTTCTCGTCCACGTCCTGGATGGAGACGCCCAGCCAGCCGCGCTTGACGGGCTGCTGCTCCTTGAGGTCCTCGATGGCGGCCTTGGCCATGGAGGCGGGGATGGCGAAGCCGATGCCCTGCCCCGAGGCCACGATGGCGGTGTTGATGCCCACCACGCGGCCTTCGAGGTCCAGGAGGGGGCCGCCGGAATTGCCGGGGTTGATGGAGGCGTCCGTCTGGATGAAGTTGTCGAAGGGTCCGGCCCCGATGGCGCGCCCCTTGGCGCTGACGATGCCCGCAGTGACTGTGTTCTGGAGTCCGAAGGGGTTGCCGATGGCCATCACCCAGGCGCCCACGCGCAGGGCGTCGGAATCGCCGAAGGCGAGGAAGGGAAGGTCCGCGCCGTTGTCGATCTTCACCAGGGCCAGGTCGAGTTCCGGGTCGCGCCCCACGATTTTGGCCGGGAGGGGCTTGTCCTTGCCGCGCAGGTGGACCTTGATCTCGTCGGCGTCCTCCACCACATGGTTGTTTGTGACGATGAGGCCGTCCTTGGAGATGAGGAAGCCCGAGCCCATGGAGCGCTGGCGGCTGGTGGGTCCGTCTTCCTTGAAGAATCGATCGAACTGTTCGAAGAACTGTTCGAATCCCTTGGGATGGTTCTTGAAGAACTCGCGCATGCGGTCCTGTGTCTTGACGGTGCGGGTGGTGCTCAGGTTCACCACGGCGGGACCGGCCTTCTCGGCCAGGTCCGCGAAGTCGGGGAGCGCTGCGGCGAACGGGGCCAAGGGCAGCGCGAGGACAAGGGCCAGGCCTGCGAGGGCGGCGCGGAGGGCGCGGGGCATGGATGTCTCCTGGAGCCCGGCGAGCCGGGCGGATGATTGCGAGAAGGCGACTATATGCCTCCGGCGGGGAATGTAAACAGGTCCGGCGGGTGCGCCCCCGGGCCGAGGAAGAGGTTGACCCGGCGGGGCTGCTTGACTATCTATGCCTTCCCGTCCGGTCCCGTAGCTCAGGTGGATAGAGCGGCCGCCTCCTAAGCGGCAGGCCACAGGTTCGAATCCTGTCGGGACCACCATGGAAATCAAGGGCTTGCAGCGTCATGCTGGAAGCCCTTTTTCGATGGTTGGCCAATTTGTCCCCCGCCTGTCCCCCAATCTCGAAAGACGCCTGGGGAAATCGGGTGAAGCCGGACAGTCTGTTCACCTCGAACCATCCCCGGATGTACGCCCGGCCCTGGCCGTGGGCTCCAAGGCGCCGGGTCGGCATCAGGTCAGGGTGGCTCACTCGAAGGCCAGCACGAGCCGCTTGCCCATGGCGGCGGCGGCGCGGTCCAAGGTCTTGAGCGAAGGCCAATGCCGGGGGTCTTCCAGGCGCTTGGCGGACGGCCAGGAGGTTTCGAGGGCGCGGGCAAGCTCGGCCAGGGTACGATCCCCACGGGCGAAGCGCACCAGAAGGGCGGCCTGCACCTTGGCATCCGGTGCGATGGCGTGCGAATCGGGCGCTTCGGAAGAAGGCGCCGGGATGGCGAAGCCATGGTCCAGCTTAGCAGCGAGCATCCCTGTCAACACCTCTGCTGCGTTGAACAGGCACTCCTCCTCGGTCTCCCCCTGCGTGAAGGTGTCCTCGAAGTCGAGGAAGCGCACAAAAAAGCCTCCTTCGGGCTGGGGTTCGAAGACGGCGTGGTAGCGGATATTCATGGTGGCCTCCTACTTGAACTTGACGTCAGTCTGGCGCTGAATCGCGGCCAGCGTTCCCGTGGGCACGTCGCGCGCCCCATGAACTGGAACAGATACAAGCCGTTCGCCCTTTATCAGGATGTGGTGGCTTCCGTTCACACGGTCCAGGCTCCACCCGGCGGCCTCCAACCTCTTGATGACCTCGCGCCCGTTCATATCCGCAAAATATATCTCGTATGATACATCGTCAAGTTGTTGGCTTGGGGCCGACGGGGGACTACCCGCCGCATTCTCGGGGCCGCCGTTGATGCTCGCCACCTTGCCCGGCTTCTTACGCCTGACGGCCTCCAGGGTGTCCACTGCCTGCCGGAAGTGGTCCGGGGCCAGGTGGTTGTACCGTTCGGTCATGGCCGTGGTGGAGTGCCCCAGGAGCCACCCCACGGTGATGAGGGGCACGCCGTTCTGCACGAGCCAGCTCGCGCAGGTGTGGGGCAGGGTGTGGAAAACCACCTTTTGCCGGGCGTCCTGGATGCCGTTATTCAGTCCGAGTTCCTTGACCACGCGATTGAACGTCTCGGACACCTGCGCCACGCGCCCGCCCGTCTCCGAGGGGAACATCAGAGGGTTGCCCTCGGCGTCGGTTTGGCGCTCCTTGAGCAGGATGGCAAAGTAGCGGTCGACCTTCACGCCGCGCTTTCGGCTGGCGTGCTCGTAGAACCTGACGCACGGGAACTTCGAGGAAATCCAAGTGTCTGCCATAGCTTACCTCTCAAGGTGGGGAGAAAATGGGGAGAGAGTCATTCCAGGGTGACAAAACCTTCTCCACAAGCGGCAGGTCGAATCCTTTCCCCACTCTCTCCCCACTCTTTCGACGAAGCAGGGTGATTTCTGGTGAAGTACGCTGAGGATGAATATGACGTAAACTGTCTACAGTAAAAGATAAACGTGAAATTCTGTGAAGCCAGGTGAGGCCTGTAACAACCGCTCATTATGCGGCAGGCCACAGGTTCGAATCCTGTCGGGACCACCACCCCGGAACGCGCAGGCGCTCCAGCCGATGTCGGCCGGAGCGCCTGTTCTTTTCGACCCGTCGTTTGCCCGTGCGCGCATCCCCGTCCGCCGATTGGCGATTGCCACGAAGGCTGCGCCGATGTATCTGGAAAATACTGGTGGTTTTTCCCGTCGGCTCTGTCGTTTCATGGGCCTGTCTCACGGTGTCGCACCGTAAGTTCAATGACAGGATGACGCTGATGAACAGCTGGCTGCCGATCTCTCTGTCCGCCGGGACAGTCTGCTTCACGATCATCACGTTTCTCTATTGTTTTCTGTATGCGAAGTATCGCAGCGTTCCCCTGCTCCTGTGGGGATGTGCCTGGCTTTCTCACGCGTTGCGCAACGTCGCGATTCTGTTCAATGTGCTCGCCGGTCCCTTCGCGGGGCTGATGCTCCTGGAGCAGACCCTGGTGGCCGTGACGGGATCGCTCCTGCTTCTGGGGTCCTTGCGGTATGCGCAACGTCCGGTAGGCGGCTGGTTTTTCGCCTTGGTGGGCCTGGCCGCGCTCTGGCCCCCGGTGGCGTTGGCGCTGGGCGTCGCGCCGCCGCTGCTTTACGTCCCCAACTATTTCTTCTTCGGGGCGAGCCAGGTCTTCAACGGCACGGTGCTCTGGCGCATCGCGGGCAAGGAGAGCGTGGGGGGGCGCATCGCGGGCGTCGCCATGATCCTGTGGGGACTGCACCACCTTGACTATCCGTTTCTGCGTCCGGTGGCCTGGTTCGCCCCGTGGGGCTTCCTCATCGGCGCGTCCCTGGGACTCCTGGCCGCGGTGGCCATCATCATGGCCTACATGGAGAAGCTCCAGGCGGAGCTTGCGCGCGGCGAGCGGCGTTTCAGGATGCTCTTCCACGGCAACAAGGTTCCCTTCCTGCTCATCGACCCCTCCGACGGGCGCATCGTGGAGGCCAACGACGGGGCCGCCGCCTTCTACGGGTACGCGCTGGGCGAGTTGCGCGCGATGAACATCAACCAGATCAACACGTTGCCGCCGGAAGAGGTCGAGACGCTGCGCAAAAAGGCCGCCGCAGGGGGGCAGCAGCACTTCCTGTTCAAGCACAGGCTCAAGAGCGGCGAGGTGCGAACGGTGGAGGTGTTCGCCAACCCGGTGGACATCTCAGGGCGCACCTATCTGTTCTCCATCGTGCAGGACGTCACCACGCGCAAGGAGGCCCTGGAAGCCCTGCAGGAGAACAGGGAGCGTCTGCAAGCTGTCGTGGAGAATGTGGCCGACGCCCTGTACATGGCCGACGAGCAGGGGCGCTTCGTGGAGGTCAACGCCGCAGCTGTGAGGCAGACCGGCTTTCGACGCGATCAACTCCTGCGCATGGGCATCCATGATCTGGACGCCTCCGCCCCCCCGCCGGACCTGAAAGCCATGCACGACCTGCTCACGCGGCAGCCCGCCGCCACGTTCGAATCCTGCCACAGGCGCGCGGACGGCAGGCTGCTTCCCGTGGAGGTCCGGGCGGTGCGCCTGGAGCTGGGCGGCAGGCCCTTCCTGCTGGGCGTGGTCACGGACCTGACTCTTCGGAGGGAGGCTGAGCAAAGCCTGGCTGCGGCCAACAAGACTCTTGCCGCCATCCTGGACGGCATACCGGCCTTCGTGAACGTGATCGACGCCGTGAGCCGCGAGGTGCTCTTCATGAACAGGGCGCTCAAGGATTCCCTGGGCGTGGAAACCGCAGGGGGCCTTTGTTTCAGGGTGTTCCGCGGCAGGGAGCTAGCCTGCGAAAGCTGCTCCCTGGACAAGCTGGACCCCTCGGCCGGGGACGCCCTGAACGTCTGGGAGGACCGCAACCCGCTGACGGGCAGGTGGCTCATCAACCACGACCGCATCCTGGACTGGTTCGACGGCAGGCGGGTGCGCGTGCAGGTGGCCCTGGACATCACCCAGCGCAAGGAAACCGAGGAGATGATGGCCGCCTCGCTTCTGGAGAAGGAGGTCCTCCTGCGCGAGATCCACCACCGGGTGAAGAACAACCTCCAGATCATTTCCAGCCTTCTGAGCCTCCAGGAGTCCGGCCAGGACAGCCCAGGGGTCGGCCAGGTGCTCTCCGACTGCCGGGGACGCGTGATGTCCATGGCGCTCATCCACGAGCGGCTCTACCGCTCGCGCGACTTCACGGCCATCTCCCTGGAGGACTACCTGCGGGAGTTCCTGTCCGGGCTGGTGGAGGCCTACAGGGGAGGGCGCGACCTGCGCCTGGAGATCGACGCCCGGGGCGCAAGCCTTGGCCTGGACCAGGCCATCCCCTTCGGGCTCATCGTCAACGAGCTGGTCACCAACGCCCTCAAGCACGCCTTTGCCGGGCGCTCCGCAGGGCGCATCGCGGTGTCGGCGGTCCAGGCGGACGGCCGCCTCACCCTTCGCGTCGCCGACGACGGCGCGGGCCTGCCGGAGGGCTTCTCCCCCGCCAGCACCACCACCCTGGGCATGCAGATCGTCTCCATGCTCGCCGAGCAGCTGCACGGCGAGCTTTCGTACGCCTCCGGGCTGGGGGCGAGCTTCACGCTGGAGTTCCCCTGCGGGGGAGACACCAAGGCGGAGCAGCCCCCGGGACGAACCTGAGCGTCGCCGCGCGCATTTTTCTTGTTGCATCGCACGCGAAAGGATACCGTACAGGTCAGGATCGGCCCCGGCCGCCTCGGCCAGGGACAGGTCGGCCCGACCGCCGGGCGCGCGACGCCGCGACAGGCTGATGCGCCTCCCGGCCGCGCCGGGTTCCACGCGCAGGGAGGACACCCATGGTCATGGAACGCCCCGCCTTCACGTTCACCCTCTCGGGCCTGGACCCGCAAACCTTCCATGTGGTGCGCTTCACTGGCGCGGAAGGCCTCTCCAGGCTCTACGAGTTCGAGATCACCCTCCTGAGCGACCGGGTGGAACTGGACCTGGAGAACGCCCTGCAGTCCCTGGCCGTCTTCACCGTGAAACGCCCCGAGGGCGGCGACGTGATCTGGAAGGGCATCCTGCGCCAGTTCAAGCTGGCGCGCACGGTGGGCTCCCACGCCTTCTACAAGGCCGTGCTCGTGCCCAGGGCCTGGCTGCTCACCCAGGTGCAACACAACCGCATCTTCCTGAACCAGGACCTCGCGCAGAACCTGCGCGAGAGCCTCAAGACAGGCGGCCTGGCCCAGGGCATCGACTTCGAGATGCGCATCTCCGGCAACTACCCCCGGCGCGAGTACGTCTGCCAGTACAACGAGACGCTTTTCAACTTCGTCTCCCGCTGGGCCGAGCGCAACGGGCTCTACTTCTACTTCGACCAGGAGGGACCGGCAGGCCGCATGGTGCTCACCGACAGCCTGGAGGTGCACGAGCCCCACCCCGGCGGGGGGAGCCTGGCCTACGGCGAGGTCTCCGGCCTGGACGGCCCTGTGGCCGGACGGAGCGTGAAGCGTTTCCAGTGCGAGTTGACGCGGCTGCCCCGCGAGGTGCTCGTGAAGGACTACAACTACCGCACCCCCAGCCTGGACATCCAGGCCACGGCCCAGGTGAGCGAGGGAGGCGCGGGCAGGGTGTACGTGCACGGCGGGCACATGCGCTCGCTGCATCAGGCTGCGTTCCTGGCGGGGGTCCGGGCGCAGTCGCTGGGCTGCCGGGCCAGGATGTTCTTCGGCGAGACCAGCGCGCCCACCGTGCAGCCGGGCTACCTGGCCCATCTGGAGGGGCATCCCCGCCAGGACTTCAACCGGGGCTACCTGGTCGTGGAATCGCGCCACGAGGGCGCGCAGGAGAGCTGGCTCACGGCCGGTCTCGGCGTGAAGGGCCTGGGCGACCGCCTCTTCTACCGCAACGCCTTCGCGGCCATCCCCTCCGACGTGCAGTACCGCTCCGAGATCAAGACCCCCAGGCCGCGCCTGCACGGGACGATCCTGGCCCACGTGGACGCCGAGGGCTCGGGCAAGTACGCCGAACTCGACGAGGAGGGCCGCTACAAGGTGATCATGCCCTTCGACGTGTCCGGGCGCTCCGACGGCCGGGCCTCCGCCTGGATCCGCATGGTGCAGCCCTACGGCGGGCAGGGCCACGGCATGCATTTCCCCCTGCACAAGGGCGCGGAAGTGGCCGTGATCCACCAGGAAGGCGACCCGGACCGCCCCGTGATCCTGGGCGCGCTGCACAACCCCGAGGCCCCCTCCATGGTCACCGGCGCCAACCAGACCCAGGCCGTGGTCACCACGGCGGGCGGCAACCGCATCCACATGGAGGACCTGGAGGGCTCCGAGCGCATCCTGCTGCACTCCCAGGCCGACGGCAACTTCATCCGCATCGGCGCGCCCAACGACCCGCCCTACATGGGCGGGAGCGGCGACTCTGCGGAACAGCAGGGCCAGGCCGACAGGGCGGCCGGGCAGGCCATCGGCAACACCGTGGAAACCATGGCCACCAAGGGCATCGCCATCACCACGCCCCAGTGGTTCTCCCTGAAGGCGGCCATCGCCAACACGATCATCCTGGGCGAGAACTCCTCCACCACCATGGGGCTCTACTCGACCAATTACATCGGCCCCTGCATGAAGATCGCCATCGGCCCCACAAAGGACGTGAAAAGCGCCGACGTGACCAAGTTCACCTCCTGGGTGAAGCACCTGTGCGTCACCTCGTCCGTGGCCGGGACCGCGCACACCGCCACCCTGGCCGATTGCACCCAGGACTACGGCACGTACAACTTCAACTCCGGCGAAACCAACATCCGATACGCCGACCTGGAGATTACCGCCCTCAAAAGTGTGCGCGTCTATCCCGAGGACACCCTCTACATCAACGCGGGCAGGCGCGTGGTGCTCACCTACCAGGAGGAAGGCACCGAACTGAAGCAGACCTACGCGAACATGAACGTCACCTGTCCCAGCGCCACCCACGCCATCGACGACCTCAACCAGACCGGCGCCACCCTCAACCAGGCCTTCGGCGAGACGAGCCTCAGCGGGGCCTCCCTGGAGATGGACTTCGCCAACGTGGACCTCACCTTCGGCGACGGCACCATCACCGCCGCCTCCAAGGTGGTGGTGGCGGGCACCTTCGACGTGACCTGAGGCCCGGGCGCGCCAGGACGCGCCGTCCCCTTCCCGGCAGCCCGATCGCGCAGGGTCGCCCGCCCGGGCCGCACGTCGCGGCTCTGCGGCGATCCTTCGCCTCCCTCGCGGTTGCATTCCCGGTCCGGCTCGGATACCCACGGCCTCTGCGCTGCGGCGCATCGCGCGAGGCTTCCCCATGCAACGGCTGTTCACCTTCCTCTGGCAGACCGCCATCCTCTGGGCCATCTACCGTTCGAGCTGCTGGCTGGTGGAGTCCACCGGGCTCCCCGTGCCGGGCAACGTGGTGGGGGTGGCGCTGCTCTTCACGCTGCTCTGCCTCGGCGTGGTGCGCCTGGAGCACGTGTCTGCGGCTGCGGACTTCCTGCTGCGCCACCTGGTGTTCTTCTTCATACCCATCACGGTGGGGCTCATGGAGTGGGGCGCGGTGTTCGCCGAGCACTGGGCCGTGCTGGCCGCCGCCGTGCTGGTGAGCTCCTTCGCGCCCTTCTGGCTGGTGGGGCGGCTCACCCAGTGGCTGCACAGGCGGGGCAGGCCGTGCGACAGCTGACCGTGCCGCTCCTGGTGGCGGCCACCCTGGCGGCCTACGTGCTGGTGCGCTGGCTGGCCATGCGCCGTCCGCACCCGCTCTTCAACGTGGTGGTGCTCTCGGCTGCCCTGGTGGCCTGCCTGCTTCTGGCCACGGACACGCCCCTGGGCGACTACGCCCCGGCCAGGGACCTCATGACCTTCCTGCTCGGCCCCGCCACCGTGGGCCTGGCCGTGCCCCTCTACCGCCACAGGACGCTCCTGCGGCTCTACGCCCTGCCCATCCTGGCCAGCGTGGCCGCAGGGGCCGCCACGGCCATGTTGTGCGCCGGGGCCATCGCCCGCCTGGGAGGGATGCCGCGCGAGGTGGTCATGTCCATCCTGCCCAAGGGGGTGTCCATCCCCTTTGCCGTGGAGATCGCCCGGCTCTACGACGGGGTGCCGCCCCTGGCGGCGGCCTTCGTGGTGGCCACGGGCACCCTGGGGGCGCTGGTGGGCGCGCCCTTCCTGACGCGCGCGGGCGTGGAGGACCCGGTGGCCCGTGGCCTGGCCCTGGGCACGGTGTCCCACGCCCAGGGCACGGCGGCGGCCCTGCAGGAGGGCGAGGCCCAGGGGTCCATGGCCGGGCTGGCCATGATCCTGGCGGGCGTGTTCACGGCGCTCTTCGCGCCCCTGGCCGTCTGGCTGCTGGGGTGAGCGTCCTGGCGCGGCCATTTCGCGGCGCGGCGTCGCGCCGTCCGCAGGTTTCCTCCTGATTCCTCTTTGCGGCGTGTTGCCCTCGGACGGCCTGAGGTGTTAGGCGTTGCGACATGAGTCTCTCCGGCGTGATCCAGAACGGCCGTGCGGCACAGGACGTTCCATGAAATGGCGTCTGCCCGGTTCCGTGCGGCTCAATCTGTTCCTTGTGGTGCTGGCGGGGGTGCTGCCCATGACGGCCGTGGTGCTCCTCGCCGGATGGGAGCGCCGGGGCCAGGAACTGGAGCACGCCGCGCAGGCCACCGCCATCCTGTCCGAATACTACGCCGCCCAGCAGGAGACCGAGGTCCGGCGCATCCAGACGGTGCTCGCGCGGCTCGCGGCGCTGTCGGAGGTGCGCTCCCTCTCGGCGGAAGAGGCCACGCCCTTTCTGCGCCAGGCCCTGGCGGGCAATCCCGACTACGTGAACTTCGCCCTGCTGGACGTGGCCGGCAACGCCGTGGCCTCCGCCCTGCCCTTCACCAGCCAGAACCTCTCCAACCGTCGCGAGTTCGTGGACGCCACGCGAACGGGGGAATTCGCCGTGGGCGAATACGCCGTGGGCCGTGTGAGCGGGGTGCAGGTGCTGCCCTTCGCCCTGCCCGTGCAGGGCGATGCGGGCTACCTGCTGGGCGTGCTCATCGCCACCTTGCGCCTGCAGGACCTCGCCCCCGCCTTCGAGAAGGCCATGCTCCCCAAGCGCTCCTTCGTGGGCCTGGCGGACGCCAGGGGCCAGCGCCTCTACCGCTTCCCGGCCAGCGAGCAGAACCCCCTGGGCGCGCCCATCGCCCTGAACATCTGGGAGCGCATCCGGGGCCTGGGGCGGGAGGCGACCTTCCTGGACACGGGCACGGGCGGGCGGCGCTACGTGTACGCCGTGCGCCGCCTGAGCCTCAAACCCGGACAGGAACCCTACCTGAACCTCTTCGTGGGCGTCCCCGAGGAGTCGCTATTCTCCAGGGCCGACGCCGTGACGCAAACCTATCTGGTCTGGCTGGCGGTC